>JBEGOG010000044.1:0-8873 GCA_041182125.1 Pseudomonadota bacterium | reverse complement strand
GGCGCGGCGCAGGGCCGCGTCGGTCAGGCGAGGTGTTCGAGGCGGGCCTTGGGAGGGCGTTTCTGCGGAGAGGGCTTGGCGCTGGCGAGAGAAGCGCCACCGCCGGGCCAGGGTTCGGCGTTGGCGGCCCAAGGGCTCGCCATTGCCATGTCTGTCACGAGACCCAAGAACGAAGGGCCGTCGTGGTGGTGGTGCGCGCCTTGTGAGGGGGAAGGATCACGATCGTCATCGACGGCGAGCAACGCCATATCGTCCGCGTCCTCATCGTAGTGATCTTGGGCCACCTGTTGGTTATGATCGTGGTCGTGATCCGCCGTATCGGTCGCAAGAGTGCCAGCAAAGGCGTTTGCCGCATGGGCCTGGCCGCTGGCGTGCAGGTCCCGATCCACCATGGCGACCGGCGTCTGAACCACGAGCACGGCGATCAGCATCACGGCCAGAGCTGTCACGCCTTTCCCCAGTCGATTGTTCAGATGCTGAAGCAAGGGTTCCTCGAAGCAGTCGTGAGATGAGGGATAGTAACTGCAACCTGGGCCTAGATCAATTCTTCACAGCTACCGCAAATCGCGGTCACGGACTGCCACGCCAAGTTCCAGGCTCCGGTCAGCGGGGCTTGCTAGAAATCTCATTCAGTTGGTCGCACTCATGACTGAAGGTACGTGAACATTTGGCACCTAATTCACGCTATCCCAACTAGTCCGAAAATTCTAAGCCTCTCGTCAATTCCAACGCGCTCGCCTTTAAGGCGTGCCTTTGATCGAACATCAATTCGATGACCGTCAATTTCGCAATGCCATATAGCGTAAGGCTTTGAGGCCTGTCCTGATGGCTATTTTGTACCCGGAGCGGAACATGAGCGGAACATTGGGGCTTTGGCACCCAATGTCCTAACTGAGGTGGGATTTACCTCAATCGCCGTCTGGGCTTCGAAATATCTGATTGGATTGAACAATCTATATTATAGAGGCCTTCAGATGAACCGCGACGACCCCAAGGGGGCGATCAAAAAACTGTCTCTTGACAGTGCACACCATAGGCATTCCTGCTAAGGCTAAATCGCTCTGGGCTTCGAGTGACAAGGCGGTTTAATTGGTGCGGTCGCTCGCCCGAAAGACCCCATTTACAACGAGATATTGATCCGAAAGTCCTAGCTCCTTCAGTTCCAGAGACGTTCGGGCGGCTTCGGAAATCGCGCTCACCTCGGGGCGGGTGACTAAAATGATGGTCGTAGACACAGGGTCGCTGAGAGCCGACATCGCCGCTCTGAAACGCGCCTCCTGCGATTTCAGACAGGAATGTGGCCCGAGACACTAAGCACCTTGATCATTCTCTGCGAGAAATCTGCTCCTCGCCTTTGGCAATGAAAGAAGGCGAAGCGTGTGCCCAGTCGAAGCGGTATCAAATACGATGCGGTTGAACTGCTGATCATCATCGGCCAACCGGCTTACAAACTCATCAAACGCTGCGAGCTCCGTCGTGCAGGAGCCTGAAGACTATTCGCGCACCGACTCCTTGTCGCGTTCATTCGCGCCTTCTACCATCTGGTCTATCACTCGTGCTCGGTAGGGTTCGGCGGCGGCCGTAGGGTCGATGTTCAGGACCGAAAGGCGCGGTGCATCTGGCACGGCCACAGGCACATTTATGAGCGGGACACCCAGTATTTCATCGAGGTTCGAAGTTGGAACGGTGCTGACAAGAAGGACTGACTTTCCCGCATTGGCAAGAACGAGAGCGGATGCACATGCGGTAGATGTCTTTTCGCCTCCGCCCTTTCCCGTAAAGAACAAAAATCGGGTCGGATGTGTCAAAAACTCAGGCACCGGGCCTACGTCGCCGTCGTCCATGGTCGCTAAGACCTTTCGTTCCCAGTGATCAGGGAACCATTGTCGAGGATTGAAGCCAAAGATTCAGAACCAAATGGAGCGCGCCCCTCCATCCTCCGCTCACTATATCGATCAACGAGATAGTCAGCCCTGTCCCGTGTGAGCAGCGTGAACTTGTAAAGCTCCTCCATCACATCTACGAGACGGTCGTAATATGCAGACGGCTTCATTCGGCCCGCTTCGTCGAACTCTTCGTACGCCTTGGCCACAGAAGACTGGTTCGGGATGGTGATCATCCGCATCCACCGCCCGAGGATACGGAGGTTGTTCACGGTATTGAACGACTGCGATCCAGCGTTCACTTGGCAGACGGCAAGGGTGCGGCCTTGGGTGGGACGGACACCGCCACTTTCAAGCGGAAGCCAGTCGATCTGGGATTTGAAGATACCTGTGAAGTTCCCGTGCCGCTCTGGGCTGCACCAGACGTGACCTTCAGACCAGAGCGATAACTCTCGTAGTTCCTTCACCTTGGGATGGTCGTCGGGCGCATCATCGGGCTGCGGAAGACCGTGTGGGTCATAGATGCGTGTCTCTGCCCCGAAGCTCCGAAGGAGCCGGTCAGCTTCCTCGATGAGCAGGCGGCTAAAAGACCGCTCCCTCAGCGACCCATAGAGCAGCAGGAAGCGCGGCGGGTGGGTTGAAACTTTTGGCGGGAGCACCTTCTCTGTGGTCGGGGGATCGACGAAGGCGAGATCGAGGGCCGGAAAAACTGTCATGAAAAACTCCTATCAAAGATGCGATGCTTTGAGTAGTTTTGAAATATGAAAACCAAAGACGCGTCCAATATCCTGTCCGCGCTGGCCCTCGAAGGTCGCCTCGACATTTTTCGCCTGCTCGTCAGGGCCGGGCCGAACGGTGTGAAGGCGGGTGACATCGCCCACGCCATCGCCGCCAATGCGAGCACCTTGTCAGCCAACCTGAATGTGTTGAGTCACGCGGGACTCATTGAGGGGCGGCGGGATGGCCGCGCGATCTACTACTCGGCGCGCTACGACCGGATGCGTGACCTGCTGGCCTTCCTGATGGACGACTGCTGCAACGGCATACCCGAAATCTGCTTGCCCCTAATCAATATCGCCACGCGTGCCGCCTGCTGTGCGGACGATCAGGCAGAACACGAGGAAACGAAGTCATGACCACGAGCGACCCGTCTACGCCATTTAATATCCTGTTCCTGTGCACCGGGAACTCTGCCCGTTCGATCCTCGCCGAAGCGATCATGAACCGAGTCGGCAAAGGCAAGTTCGTCGCCTATTCCGCCGGTTCCCATCCCAAGGGGGAAGTGCACCCGCAAGCGATCAAGCTCCTCGGCAAGATGGGCTATGACACCAGCGTCTATCGCTCAAAGCCATGGGATGAGTTCTCGGTTGCTGGGTCGCCTGAGCTCGATTTCATCATCACGGTCTGTGATAACGCCGCCGGTGAAGTCTGCCCGGTCTGGCCGGGTCAGCCGATCTCGTCGCACTGGGGCATGCCCGACCCCGCCGCCGTCGAAGGAACCGAGGCTGTCGTCGGACTCGCCTTCGCCGACACCTACCGCCTTCTGAATAATCGGATCAGCATCTTCGCCAGCCTGCCCATGGCCTCTCTGAACCGCCAGTCGCTCAAGGCGCGGATGGATGAAATCGGCAAGACTCAAGACGCGCCGGAAAAGGCGTGATGGAAGTCCCCGCAGAAACCTCGCCGCACCCAGAGCCGCCGCCGGTCACATTCCGCCTCGCCCGCCAACTGGTCGCTGAGGGCTTAGGAACGGCTATTCTTCTGGCCGTGGTCATCGGCTCAGGCATCATGGGCGACCGGCTCTCCGGCGGGAACGTCGCCATTGCGCTACTGGGCAATACGATCTCGACCGGCGCCGCTCTGGTGGTGTTGATCACCATCTTCGGCTCGCTGTCCGGTGCCCATTTCAATCCAGCCGTCACTTTGGCCTTCCTGCTGAAGCGAGAAATCGAGCCGATGACGGCATTACTGTTCATCACCGTGCAGGTGATCTGCGCCGTGACTGGTGTCTATGCCGCCCACGCGATGTTCGGTGAGCCAGTCATACAGGTCTCGACCAAGCTGCGAGACGGCCCAGCGCAGTTGTTATCCGAGTTCATCGCGACTTTCGGACTTCTTGCGACCATTCTCGGCTGCGTTCGATTCAGCGTTGGCTTCACGCCGGTCGCGGTGGGCCTCTACATAACGTCAGCCTATTGGTTCACCTCATCCACTTCGTTCGCCAACCCCGCAGTGACCGTGGCGCGTAGCCTATCCAACACGTTCGCAGGCATCGCGCCTTCGTCAGCACCCGCCTTTATCGCCGCCCAGATCGTTGGCACCCTCACCGCCGTAGCCGTGTTCGGATGGCTGTTGAAAGAGGAACCCACCCGGTGACCGCAGAAGCCTTCCCTATCACGATCTATCACAACCCAAACTGCGGCACATCTCGCAACGCTCTCGCGATCATCCACGGGGCTGGTTATGAGCCGCTCATTGTCGTATGTCTCCGATCTGGCTGGGCCTCCGCAACGCCCTGCTTAAAGACCTGGGCACTTCCGCGAGAGACCTCATGCGGGAACAGGGAAGGCCCGCCGCCGAACTTGGCCTATTGTCGCCCGATTTGAGCAATAAGGCGATTGTCGAGGCGATAGTGGAACACCCGGTCCTCGTGAACCGTCCGATTGTCGCCATGCCTATCGGCGTGAAGCTGTACCGACTATCTCAGGCCGTTCTCGACCTCCTCGACAAGAAGCCAACCAGCTACACGAAAGAGGATGGGGCAGGCGTTAGCATTTCCCCATGACCCGCTGTAGTTGACCCCGTGTCTTTTTTCTATGCCGACCAAGCCCCCCGATCAGCAAACTGCGCCAAGGCATTCCAACCGTCGGTGTTCGCGCAAATGGGTCAAGCTTGCTTGGTCGCTCAGGAAGCTTGAACCTCGGCTCCACTGTATCCGCCCGAAGATACTTGCGGATCGTGTTGCGCGATAATCCTGTGCGCCGTTCAATCTCACTGATCGGCATCCCCTCACGAAAATGCCAACGCCGGATAACGCTTAATAATGCCATGTCGATCACTCCATGATCCCCCCGACTTCAAGCAAGGGGAACGATCAGAACATGGGTCAAATCTCAGTGGAAATTTTGGCCTCTCTCGGGTCAGTTCTCAGTGGCAATCAACAGTCTGATGCGGGAACGATTTGAAAACCCCAAGATCACCGCCGAGGAGCTCATTTTAAAGGTTGAAACACCGGGTATGTCGGAAACGGCCAATTTTCTGGCTGCTTACAAAGACCTGCTCTGATCGATATTCAGGTTGTCTCTCCCCCTAAATTGGAATCTTGGGGGCGACCATACAGGCGCGGTCGATGGAGTCAGTGCGACGTCTGGGGCGACGGCACAAAGACAGAGGCTTACCTAAGCACTGGAAGACCTAACAGATCGGCACGTGAACACTGGACGCCGAATTCCCGCCTGTAATGGTTAGCTCTATAATTCAAAGCTTGTCGCCATTTCAAACAGGCTCGCCATTAAAGCACCTGCATCGGCTAACCGATCCTTTGGGTGCGACCCAATGGGTTGTCAGGTCATGTGGCCCGATAAGGCGCGACTTTGATCGAACATCAATTCGATGACCGCCTATTTCGCAACGCCATATAGCGTAAGGCTTTGTGGCCTGTCCTGATGGCTATTTTGTACCCAGAGCGGAACATGGGTGGAACATTGGGGCTTTTGCAATCAATGCCCCCAAATAGGTAGGGTGAGCCTCATTCGCCGTCTAGGCTTCAAAGGATCTGATTGGATTGAACAATCTGGATTTTCGAGGCTTTAGGATGAGGAGGGATGACCCCAAGGGGGCTCTCAAATAACTGTCTCTTGACAGTGCACACCATAGCTACTTGAGTTCAGGCAGGTTGATCTGGTCGACTAGATTTTATGATCCACGTTCAAACAGATTTTGACTGAAGTGGCCCAGGACCATGTTTCAACTCGGGACAGCAACGAACCTGCGGGTTGGAGGACTGTTCGTCATGTCATGCTGGTGGCCCGCCAGGCCATCCACCATTGCACGAAGTTTGTCGAAGTGATTATCCAAAAGCCCACGTGGTGTTGTGTTGTGTTCGTTGCATAGGAAGGCTGCCGCTGCCACCGCTACCCCATGCTGTGCCCCATTGCCCATGAATTTGACCGACGAGGCGGCCACACTCGTGACGCTAATGTGCTTTCCCGCCATCATTAGGTTGTCAATATTAGCCGAATAGAGACAGCGAAACGGTATGCCGTAGGGTTCCTGATCACGAAAATCAGCAATCCAGTCCTTCAGCCGGAAATCGTATTTGCCCTCACCCGGTGCCCAGGCACAGTGGATGCAGAAAAAGCCATCATTAGCCACCAAGAGGTCGTTGTACCGAGTATGGTTCCGGATATCGTTTTCCGTAAGGATGTGATCACCTTTGTAGCGCCGAAACTCGCCTTGAGCGGCGACGAACGCCATCCAGTCAAACTTTAGGTTTGCGTAGGCTTCCGGCTCCATAGTCTTGACGTTCGAGAAGGTCCCGTAAAGCGCGCGCATCAGATAGTCGCGAACCAACTCGCCAGACGTGTATGGATCTAGCCACTGACCGTATTCCCAATAGTGTGTGGCAGGAAACTGCATCATCCACGCTTGAGATGGATCTGCTGAGAACTGGAATGTAGGATCGTCGGGATTAACGTTGGCTCTAGGTCCATCTCCGTTATCAGATCCTGGCTGAACAAGTTGCCCGCTTAAATTTGCGTAGTCCTTGGAAACCTCAGTTGCCCAGGGAACGGCCGGGAAGGGCGCTGGCTCTTCCGCCATACGAGTCCGGAAGAAGAGCGTGTTGCCGTGGTGCATGTCGTCAGCAACCTCCGGAGCAAAGGGCTCATCAAAGTCCGAGCGTGCCTCGCGGCCAAACATGGTCTCGGCTCCAACAAGCACCCCCAGCATTGCGATACCGCTCGCATCAATGAACATGCGCCCCGTAAAACAGTGCTCATGTCCTCCCTTCGCTTCGACGGCGAGCACGGAAACGATGCGGTCTGCCTCCCTCGTGGCCGAGATGATCCTATACTCTAGGAATATCTGGGCCGTGGGTTCGGCGCGCAGGAGCGATAGGGCCGATAGGTCACCGTCCTCAGTTCGCTGGGCAAGTTCCTCAAGGATCTTTCCCTGAACACCCCGAGGCATAATACCGATTTCTTTACTCGCATTACCGCCAAGGACGGGACGATCGTGGATCAAGGCAACCCGCTGGCCAAGGCGTGCTGCGGTGAGGGCGGCCGCACAACCGGAGATGCCGCCGCCGACAACGACGACATCAAAGTCTCCGGCGTTGAGGGGTGTGTCCGGTAGCCCCCGCAGAGCCTTTCGCCAACTGCGACTGGTGCTGTCCACTGTGTTCGGAGGAACTGTGCCATCCCGGCTAAAGAAGATGGCGTCGCAACGCCCATCAAAACCGGTCTGATCGTGCAGGGCTAAAGATACGTCTCCCTTTGGTAGGGCTATTTTTCCAGCTGACTGCCAGGACCAATCTGGCCCATTGGTACCAAACTCTGTCTCCAGGACTGCGTCATTTATCGACAGTGTGAAACGTCCAGGTGCATGGGGAGCCGCCCAATCGCGTGTCCGAACCCAAACCTCGTAATCGTCGGCAGCTGGGCACACTATCGTCGTTTTTGCATCCGCCACCGGACGGCCAAGGCCATGCGCAAGCAAATAGGGTGAACCCATTAGGCTTTCGAACTGAGAGTCGAGCACCCACCCACCGTGGGAGGCGAAGTCTTCCGCCTCGACCAAGATGTTGGACTGTGACGCGAACGCGTTTGAACTGTTGCTCATTTATCTGTTTCCGCTGCGTCGTTTGTTGATAATCGTTTGCGATCAGCGAAGAGCGCGGCCCGGCGATTCCGCTCCTCAATCCAGGCTTCACTCGGTTGGCCAGCCATATCTCTTGGGGCGACAAGAAAGCCACAAGCGGGACAGTGACTATCGAGCTCAAGCTCTGTGCCGCAAGTCCGATGGAACATCCGTATCGCAGGCGGTGACCCGTCTGGCTTAACCCACTGTTCACCCCAAGCTCTGAGTGCAAGAATGACTGGCATCAGAGCGGTACCCTTGAGCGTGAGGCAATATTGGTATCGCACTGGCCGTTGTGAGATGGATTGCCGTTCGATTAACCCGTCGGCTTCCAGACGCTTCAGACGTGCTGCAAGCATTTGACTAGTCGCCCCTGTTTGCATCTGAAGATCTTGAAACCGGCCCTGTCCCAAAAGCAGTTCGCGCACAATTAGAATTGACCAACGGTCGCCTACGAGCCCGGTGGAATGCACGATCGGACATAGCGTTTCATCAACCGCGTCAGGTTCGATCCCGCTCATCTGTCAGTTCGTTCGTACATAATGTTCAAACCAAACTCGTCACTATGATTTTCATAGCGTTATTTACTATGAAAATCATAGCATCTTGTCAAGCTTAGAATAGGCTTGAGCGCTTCAGGTTCTGCAAACCTACCCAAAGGCCTTGTAGCCGCCCAAAGTCTTTGGACAGGAGGGGCCCCCGATCAGTTGATCGCGGTCTTTTTGGATGGCCAGGGTCCTTGAAGCATAATACAAAGTGTGATAGATTTTTTATTGCCAATGACCGATAAGCCGCAAATACGTATCTACAAGAACCGCTGGTTTGCTAAATATGCAAGCCGGGAAGGGATCAGCGACGCTTCGCTTGTGGCAGCAGTCGACCATGCCAATAGCGGCTTGGTCGATGCCGATCTCGGTGGGGGCCTGATTAAGCAGCGCGTCGCGCGCGGCGGGGGAGGCAAGTCCGGCGGCTATCGCACGCTGGTTTTCTTCCGCCGTGAGGAGATGGCGGTGTTCGCCTTGATTGATCCAGCCGATCTTCAGTGGATGGGCTCTTCAATCCCTTGGTCCCGAGAAGCGGTATATACCGTGGCATTTTTTGTGTTTTGGGGTTTGGCGATGGTCTCCAGTG
>JBEGOG010000043.1:0-15545 GCA_041182125.1 Pseudomonadota bacterium | reverse complement strand
GGGGAAGATTTACGGGTCGATGATCTTCCCCCTCTGGGGGAAGTGGCCCACTGGCCCCTCTCGCGTCATTGCGAGCGGAGCGAAGCAACCCAGAGGAACATTAATTTGGGTTTGTGTCAGTCTACTGGGTTGCTTCGGCGCTCCACGCCTCGCAATGACGCGGGTTGTTGGTTTTCATGACACCCTGCCCTACCCCGCCTCAGCCCCAAACTGGAGCTTGGCCAGCTTGGCATAGAGCCCGCCTTGGGCCACGAGATCGGTATGGGTGCCCTGTTCGACGACACGGCCAGCATCCATCACCACAATCCGGTCAGCGCGTTGCACTGTGGCCAGACGGTGGGCGATGACGAGGGTCGTGCGACCGGTCATGGCGTCGTGCAGCGCCTGCTGGACCAGACGTTCATTTTCCGCATCCAACGCACTGGTCGCCTCATCGAGCAGGAGCACCGGCGCATTGCGCACCAAGGCCCGGGCGATGGCCAGCCTTTGCTTTTGACCGCCCGACAGGGTCTTGGCCCGCTCACCGACCGGGGTGTCATAGCCCTGGGGCAGGGCACTGATAAAGCCATCAGCCTCTGCCGCACGCGAGGCGGCCATGATGGCATCAATCGAGGCCTCCTCGCGGCCATAACGGATATTGTCGAGGGCGGAACCCGAGAACAGGGGCGCATCCTGTGCCACCAAGGCCATGCGGGCCCGGACCTGCTGGGGATCAGCCTCACGCAGATCAACGCCGTCGAGGCGTATGGAGCCGGACTGGGGATCATAGAACCGCAAGAGGAGACGCAAGACCGTGCTCTTCCCCGCGCCCGACGGACCCACTAGCGCAACCGTTTCGCCCGAGCGCACCCGCAGGTCCAGACCGCGTAGGGCGGGTAGGTCCGGACGGCCCGGATAGGCAAAGACCACATCATCAAAGGCGATCTCGCCCTTAGAGGGGCTTGGCAGTGGCTTGGGGCGCGCTGGGGCGGCGATCGAGGGTCGGGCGTTCAACAGCTCGCTAATGCGCTCCATGGCCCCAGAAGCCTTCTGGACGTCGCCCCAGACCTCTCCCAGAGCGCCGACGGCCGCTGCAGCCATCACAGACAGGAACAGGAACTGAACCAGCGCCCCGCCGGTCATTGTTCCGTTGATGACCGCTTGAGCGCCCAGCCACAGAACCACCGCCACACCACTGAAGATCAGACCAATGACCATGGCGGTCATAATGGCCCTAGCCTCGATCCGGGTCAGGGAGGCGCGGAAGGCCATATCGACCGCGTCGGCGAACCGCTTGGCCGCGCTCTTTTCTCGGCCAAAGGCTTGCACCGTATCGAGGGCGTCGAGACTTTCACCGGCAAAGCCCACAGCGTCGGCGAACCGGTCTTGGGCAGAAACAGACAGAACACGCACCCGGCGGCCATAGAGGAACAGGGGCACAAGGATCACCGGCACCAAGAGTACGATTAGACCCGTCAATTTCGGGCTGACGATGAACAGCAGGGCAAGGGCGCCAATCAGGCTGAGCAGATTGCGCAGGGCGATAGAGGCGGCTGAGCCGACCATGGTCTCGACAATGGTGATATCGGTGGTCAGGCGCGACAGGACCTCGCCGATGCGGGTATTGAGGAAATAGGACTGATCCAAGGTCAGAGTGTGGGCATAGACCGCCTTGCGCAGGTCGGCCACGACCATCTCGCCCAGCTTGGTGACGAAGAAATAGCGCAGGGCCGAAGCCGCCGCCAAGGCTAAGGCCACCGCGACCATGATCAGGAAATAGCGGTTCAAGGCCTGAGACGATCCGGTGACAAAGCCATGATCCACAACGCTCCGCAGGGCCACAGTCAGGCCAAGGGTCGAGGCGGTTGAGAGCAACAGGAAGAACAGGGCGGCAAATCCATTGGTCTTATGGGCGACAATGAAGGGGAAGATATGGCCAAGCGGCCTGAGGTCCTTGCGCCGGGGCCTCTTGTTTACAGCCTCCGCGATCTGGCTGGCCAAGGCCGCGCCCTCACTAGGACGGCCGTCCGTTGGGGCCGCTGGCGAAGGGGTTGAAGCCATAGTCGAAGGGTCGCTCATTCCAAAACCTCTCAAAAGACCGGCTAGCCCGATCTTCGTTTTCAACTGGGCCCTTGCCTAGCGAGCCCGCCATCGTGTATAGCCGCGCATCCATTCGCCCGCCCCGTCCTTACCGGTGGCGGCGGGCTTTTCGTGCCGCGCCCTCAAGTCGGTTGGACAGAGCCATGAAACAAGACACCCATCCTGACTATCACTTCATCAATGTGGTGATGACCGACGGATCGACCTATCAGACCCGCTCCACCTACGGCAAGGAAGGAGCGACATTGAGCCTCGATATCGATCCTCGCACCCACCCTGCATGGACCGGCGGCAATGCCCACCTGATGGACCGTGGCGGCCGCGTTTCGCGCTTCTCGGCCAAGTTCGGCGGCTTCCTCAAGAAGTAAGACCCTAGGGTCTGCCTATCGGTTGAACGGTCGCTCGCAGATGTGGGCGGCCGTTTTTTCGTGTCTGGAGCTTGGGCCAGCAGACCGACGAAACGGGTGTTGCTGGCGATCCTCTAGGCACACCTAAATTGGCGCGATCGCGTTCATTTTCCCTTTGCTGACTTGCCTTTGTCACGGTTGTCAACGAAGGAGGGCACAGCTTTCCGATCCCTCCCCGGCCTGGAGCCCCCGATGCTATTGAGCGCTATTTCTATTGGTAAGAACCCGCCCTTTGACGTCAATGTCGTCATCGAGGTCCCCATCGGTGGCGAGCCGATCAAATATGAGATGGACAAGGAGTCCGGCGCTCTGGTCGTCGACCGCTTTCTCTATACGGCCATGCGCTATCCTGGAAATTACGGCTTTATCCCCCACACCCTGTCAGGGGACGGCGATCCCTGTGATGTGATCATCGCCAATACGCGCGCGATTGTTCCCGGCGCGGTCATGAGCTGCCGAATCGTTGGCGTTCTGTTGATGGAAGACGAGGCTGGGGCCGATGAGAAGCTGCTTGCCGTGCCGTCTTCGTGGCTCACCCAGCGTTACGAAAACGTCCAAAACTATAGCGATCTGCCAGACATTACCCTCAAGCAGATCGAGCATTTCTTTGAGAGCTACAAGGATCTTGAGCCCGGCAAGTGGGTCAAGCTACGCGGCTGGGGCGATGCAGACCATGCGCGCCGTCTCGTGCTCGAGGGGATTGAGGCGGCGAAGGCTGCCAAGGCCGCCAACGCCTGAGCCTAAGCCTAAGCCTCGGCAGCCCACCTTTCAGATGGCAGGTCGCTATTCGGCGGCCTGCTGGACCTCTACCGGTGCCAATCGGATCAGATAGTCGAAGGCCGAAAGCGCGGCCTTTGAACCGTCCCCCGCCGCGATGATGATCTGCTTGAACGGCACGGTCGTGGCGTCTCCAGCGGCGAAGACACCCGGAACGGAGGTCTGGCCGCGTCCATCGACCTCAATCTCTCCGCGCGGTGACAGGTCAACCGACCCCTTGAGCCACTCAGTGTTGGGCACCAGGCCGATCTGCACGAAGATTCCCTCAAGCTCGACCCTATGGATCTCGTCGGTTTGACGATCCTTATAACTTAGAGCCACAACCTTATCGCCATCCCCATGGACCTCGGTCGTAAGGGCCGAAGTGATAATGGTCACGTTGGACAGGCTGGCCAACTTGCGCTGCAAGACCGCATCGGCCCGCAGTTGGCTATCAAACTCGATAAGGGTCACCGAAGCGACAATCCCCGCCAGATCGATAGCCGCCTCGACGCCGGAATTGCCTCCGCCAATCACCGCCACGCGCTTACCCTTGAACAGGGGTCCGTCACAGTGCGGGCAGTAGGCCACGCCCCGGTTGCGATAGGTCTCCTCGCCCGGCACATTCATCTGACGCCAGCGCGCGCCTGTCGACAGGATGACAGACCTTGATTTGAGGCTCGCGCCGCTGGCCAGCTTGATCTCGATCAGACCGCCTGGCGTTGACGCGGGCACCAGAGCTTGGGCGGTCTGCAGGGTCATGATGTCGACGCCGTAAGCCTTCACATGCTGCTCCAGACCCTGGACCAGTTTGGGGCCTTCGGTGTGAGGAACCGAAATGAAGTTCTCGATGCCCATCGTGTCCAGAACCTGGCCGCCAAAACGCTCGGCCATCAGACCGGTCCGGATACCCTTTCGGGCCGCATAGACGGCTGCGGCAGCGCCAGCAGGACCGCCGCCAACCACCAGCATATCAAATTCGGGCTTAGCCCCCAAGGCCTGCGCCGCGCGGGCCTCTGCGCCGCTATCCAGCTTGGCGACGATCTGCTCAAGGCTCATCCGGCCTTGGGCGAAGGGCTCGCCGTTTAATAGAACGGTCGGCACGGCCATGATCTTGCGGGCCTCGACCTCGGCTTGAAACAGGGCTCCGTCGATCGCGACATGCTGGATGCGCGGATTGAGCACGCTCATCAAGGTCAGGGCCTGCACCACATCAGGGCAGTTCTGGCAGGACAGGGAGAAATAGGTCTCAAACCGGTAGTCGCCCTCAAGCGCCACGATCTGGTCAATCACCGCCTGCTCGACCTTGGGCGGATGTCCACCGCTCCACAGCAGCGCCAAGACCAACGAGGTAAATTCATGACCCATCGGCAGCCCGGCAAACTGAACACGCGGCGACACGCCCACGGGGGCAATGGCAAAGGAGGGTTTGCGCCCATCGGTCCCGTCTTGGCGCAGACTGACCTTGTCGGACTGGGCAACAATATCATTAAGCAGGGCCAGCATCTCTTGCGACTTGGGGCTGGCATCAAGCGATGCAACCAACTCAATCGGCTGGCGGACATTGACGAGATAGGCCTTCAACTGGGCCTTAAGGCTGTCTTCCAACATGGGATGGGCTCCAAATAGTGAGATGAGGTGACCCTCAGGGGGCCTAGCGGTGAAGGGTCGATGCTAGGCCCCCCTTGGACGGGGGTATTGGTAGGGTGGTGGGTTAGATCTTGCCGACCAGATCCAGAGACGGCGCCAAGGTCTTTTCACCTTCTTGCCACTTGGCAGGGCAGACTTCACCAGGGTGGGCGGCGACATATTGCGCGGCCTTGACCTTACGCAGCAGCTCGCCCGCATCGCGACCAATCCCGCCTGCATTGACCTCTACGATCTGGATCTTGCCCTCTGGGTCGATGACAAAGGTCCCACGATCGGCCAGACCAGCCTCTTCGATCATGACGTCGAAATTGCGGCTGATGGTGCCGGTAGGGTCGCCGACCATCGTATATTGAATCTTGCCGACCGATTCCGAAGTGTCGTGCCATGCCTTGTGCGCAAAGTGGGTGTCGGTGGAGACGCTATAGATCTCGACGCCCAGGGATTGGAACGTGGCGTAGTGATCGGCCAAGTCTTCAAGTTCGGTTGGGCAAACAAAGGTAAAATCGGCGGGGTAGAAGAACACCACGGACCATTTGCCCATCAGATCGGCGTCGGTAACGGTAATGAACTTGCCGGCCTTAAAGGCGTCGGCAGAAAAGGGCTTAATGGTCGTGTTAATCAAGGACATGGAATCTCTCCGGGGGTTGGTGTCTCAGTGCGCGGAGAGATAGGGCATTTAGGCTCATAGATGAAATTGATATTTTGATTAATTAGTATTGCTAAAATCTATGGTCTGGCTCACGGGTGACCTAGAACGAAAATGCGTCATTTTGAAACCGGTTTGAATGAGACGGGGAGAAGGTGGTGCCGCTTAGGTGACTCGAACACGCGGCTAACCGTGGGGCTGTTTAACGTCACATGGGCGGTTTGCCAAGCGCCGTTGAGGGGGTGGCGAGCGGGTTTAGGAACGAGCATAGGCCCGCTTGTAACGGCCGCTCATCCCAGCGTGCCGAATCAAAGGTAGCTAATCAGCCGACGATGCACGTCTGAGAGTTGCATTGCTCTCTCATAGATATGATTCTTACCCCGCTGCCGCCAACCTAGAGGACACAAACAAAAAAAGTTCAATCGCGATTATGGGGCATGCAATTCGAAGAGTTTTGCCGATACACGTCGCTTAGGTAGTCGGTTATATTGTAACATAGGCCAATCGATGGGCTTTGGGGCGTGAATTTGTTTGGCGTCTCATCAAAAAATGGCTCGATTACCCAAATTGGGTCAATATTACCTAGTTTAGGGCCCATCTTCATTGCATCGCTCAATGGCACCAGGGCCCATCTTCATTGCATCGCTCAATGGCACCCCTTACTTCAGCACCTCATAGGATTAAAATCTATAAGGCGTCGAGGCTAGGTCCACGGCGTCGTTTGGAGAAACGAGCGATGAAGTCCGTGAACCAAAAGGATTTGAACGAGCCATCGGCGACCGCCACGGTGGTCAAAGCGTCCGGCCAGGCCCACGCCTTCAAAGACTTGGCTTTGCTGCAAGCCTTTTCCAATGTGATGCTGACCAGCATCAACACGGTTTCGAACCGATGGGCCGGTGGCGACTTCATCAGCGCGACCATCTTCTGCGCCTTTTTCCTTGCCGCGACGTCCGATTCAACCCGCAGCATCCTTTATGGGACAGCCGCTGGGTCGAGCGCCATGCAAGACGGCCTTCTTTCGGTCAGCAGCATCTCGCAAATGACCGGCATTCCGCGCGAGACCGTACGCCGTAAATGCGTCGAACTGGCGGAAAAGGGGATGATTTCGCGTGAAGGCTCGCGGCTTTACCGCTGTGTCATCCCAGACGACATGACCTCAGACCTGTCGGCCAAGATTGACAGCATCATCCAGCTAAACAATCGCCTAACTCAACACTAGGCCTAAGGCTTACCAGACTCGCGCCGACCCGTCATGACTGGCCCCAAGGCCCTGCTGAAAATCCAAAAATAGGTCGGCCAGATCGGGGCCGGATATGTTGGGGTTGGCGTAACGGCTATGAAAGCGGAAGGCCCAGAAGTGGGACATGTGGTTTACCGCCGCGAGCTGTCCCCCGAGCTGATGAAACAGTCTCGGTGCGGTAAGCAAGAACTCCCGAAACAGGAGCGGGCTGCCCCTTTTTATCAGATCGCAATAGGCGCGATCATAGACGTTCATAATGGTCTCTATGTTATCGAGCGCATCCATCAGGCTCCGCCGCGTGACCATGCGCGAATGGTTGAGAAACTGTTGCTCGCTCCGCTTTAGAAAACCAAGCGGCTTGATACTGAGAATCTCTTCGATCAGGATCTGAGCAGCGTCTAAAATGCCATTCTGTGCCCATTTATAATAGAGAAACGCCTTCCAGCAGAAGAGGCCCTCCTCAAAGGCTTCAGGCGATAGTTTCAAGGTCTCGCGCAAAGGCTCCAACTGTGCATCCGGCTTGGTCGCGAGGATCTTGCTAATCAGCCGATCCGTATAGGCCACCAGTCCGGCATTTCCTGAGAAGGATAGACGTACAAGGCTTGAAACCTCATCGGTGGCAAAGGCGCGCATGGCCGCCAGATCAGCCGGTGACAACTCGAAATAGCATGGTGCCACATCCAGCCCCTGCTTAATCACCGCCTCGCGCAGCAAGAAGGGGTCGAAGGAAGGCAGGGCGTCAAGAAGGCTTAAGACCTCACGGTCGCGGGCATTTTTTCTTGAATTGGTGCCGAGAATTGACCTGAGCCGCGCCTCATAATTCCGCTCGCCAATGAAGATCGAAAACCCGCCCATATTCAGGTTGTCCATATCGACCGGAATAATGATCTTGGTCGCCGACATCCTCCTATCATCAAAATAGGTCCGCTCATTGGTGCGCAGTTGATGCTTAACGATAATGCTTCGATTGAGGATCTTGTTCTGTAATAGGGGGCGGTCAGAATATTGCGCCTGAGGTCCGTTTTGCTTCCACGTGGCCACAAGGTTCAAAACCCTTGAGCTGGCTGCCGTGTCTTGCAGTCGCGACAGTTTTCGAACCGTACGGCTACTCACCCAAACCTCTTGAAGCCTCAACCGGCCTGTAAAATCGGGCCAAAGGCACCCTGCAAAGAAAGAGGGTTATCTAGTGTTGACTATAAATATTTTATGAATGGCTTAGGTTGGGGCGGCTTCCATATCCAAAAGCGTTGAGAGGGCCTCAATCAGTTGAGCCGGGCGTATGGGTTTATTCAGATGAAGATCCGAACCTGCAGCAAGGCTTAGGGCCTGATCGGCGGCCATGGCATTGGCGGTTACGGCGATGATCGGTGTTCGCAGCGCGCCACTGGCACGTTCGAGTGCTCGGATATTTTGCGTCGCCGTTAGGCCGTCCATGATCGGCATCTGAGCGTCCATCAAGATCACATCAAAGTCCGAGTCCTTAAAGGCTTCGACAGCCCTAAGCCCGTTCTCGACCAAGGTAACCCGTGCGCCGATGGTTTCTAGAATCATCAACATGACCCGTTGGTTCACCTCATGATCTTCTGCGACCAAGACCCGAAGCGGCGCGGTCTCATCGTCACTGACGCGCCGGTCCGCCACGACCCACGGCGAAACTGGAGGCGTGTCGGCTTGGCTCTGCTCTAGCGGCAAATAGACTGAAAAGAGCGATCCCTTGCCAACAATAGACCGAACACGGACAGAGCCCCCCATCGCACGCGCCAGGGCGCGGCAAATCCACAGCCCCAATCCCGTGCCACCATGGCGGCGACTAATCGAGCTGTCTCCCTGCTCAAATCGGTTGAACAGGCGCTGAGAGGTTTCACGATCAAATCCACCGCCGGTGTCGCTAACGGTCAAGGCCAAGCCGTGGGCCCGAGGCCTCGCAGTGACAGTGACCCCACCGCGCGCCGTAAACTTCACAGCATTGCTCAACAGGTTAGAGACAATCTGACTGATCCGAACGGGATCACCCAAATAGACCCCCTTGGCACCCGGATGGATATTGAGAGCCAAGGTCAGCCCCTTGGCCTCAGCTGAGGCACGATGCAGGGCTGTCACATCGAGCAATAGAGCCGCCATATCGATTGGCACCTGCTCAAAGCTCACCTCAATGGCCTCAATCTTGGCGACATCCAAAATGTCGTTCAGGACCCTTTCCAATATTCGGCCAGACGCCACCACCGTGCGGGTCATATCGCGGCCACGCGGCTCGGTCTGTTGTTGATGCAACATTTCCGACATGGCGATAATGCCATTTAAGGGTGTTCGAAGCTCATGGCTCATATTGGCTAGGAACCGGGACTTGGCTTGGTTGGCCTCCTCGGCCTCCTTTCGGCTGACATCCAGCGCAACCTCGTGCTCTGCCAGAGCGACAAGGAGCCTGCGGATGCGCGCCATCCCAAACATCAGGGCGGTAAAGGCGACGACAACCAAAGCAAGAAGTGCCGGTGCCGCCCTCATGATCAATTGCCCACCAGGGCGACTTGCAACCCAAGAAATCCTGCCGATCGCCTGACCGTCCGGGCCGATCAGGGGAACCATTGGGCCTTTGCTTTGAACGCCGTTCAACTGAAGCTGAGGTCGAGTGATGCCAAGATCTTGGGCTAGGCTCGGGATCAAACTCGACACCCGCTGCCCGGTAGCCACCAGAGGATCTGCCTCTATCTCATCACGATGGCCCTCATCTTCAGGAACAATATTCGATACGGTGACAAAATAGGGGGTTCCACCCACCAGAACGGTTGCCCCTCGCGCCACATGGGCGGGAAGTCCAAAGGCTTTATAGTCCGGAGTCCGCCGATACCGCGCCGCAGCCTCATTGCGGACCACGGTAACAAGAGGGGCGATCGCCCGGATAAACTCAGCCTCGCGGGAAATTGCAACCGCCTGACCATTCCTTGACGCATAGATCGGAGCACCGTTGGGGGCAAAGGCAACTGTGACGGGATAATTCATATAGTCGGAAAAATAGACTCCGAAGTTTTTATCCATCCAGTCCAGGTTTTGCGACACGCTTTGGGTATGGGCATCATTCCAAACGGCGGCGGACCGCACGTCATTTCTCATCTTAAGGAGCGTGGAATCGATCCGCCGATTGGTCTGAAGCGTCTCCTGCTGCAAACTGGCCTGATCAACAAGCCTAGCGGAGTAATAGACCGTGCCAACAAGCGCCAAAAGGATCGAGCCAGCCGCAATGAACAAGGAGGCCAGAATGCGAAACAACTGTTGGCGCTGGATCGCGACCTGTTGGGCGGGCGTCGTCCTCATGCGGTATAATAACGCCCCCTAAACCACGCCTATAACAACAGCATAGACTGGGTTTGAGCCCTAAGACCAAAGGACGCTGTTTTCAATATTATAAATCGCTGCACCGACTGAGCTAGGCGGTGCCTAGCGAAACAATGAGTCGCAACCGGTCCCCGACAGAGCGCCATCAACCGACCCGCGCTCATTATCAGAAAGGGCACCGTGACCCTCGCGCAGCCACTTCAGGCACTTGGCCTGATAGGGGAAGCTCGGCTGCGTCCATGGCCGACCATCAATCACGGTCTCAAAACTCTTTTCTCCGGCCATAACGGCCTTGGCATTGGCCAACAGGAACGGGGCATAGACTCGGCCAATTTCGGCCAAGAGCGGCGATAGGGCGGCGCGGGCCTCGTCGGCCGTGAACCAATCGCCCTCTTGCGGGTCTAGTCCCGATAGGTCTTCCATAAGGTCGAGCCATGCTCGCACCCGATAGGACCGCGCGATGGTAATGGCCGCAGAGGTGGGCTCGATGATCGCCAGTTGGGTCAGTTGTCCATAGAGGGCGAAATCCGCCGACGAGGGCCGTGAACCTAAGACATAGCCCTTGTGCTGCAGAAGGGTGTCAAGAATGTCGATGAAGCGCTCATAGCTCGATTCAATCGTCTCAGCCGTCACCGCATTTGAGCCCACGACGTAGAGACGATCAAATTGACGCTTCGAAATGGCGTCTGAATATTGCTTGGCCGCGCCCGGTTCGGACCGGTTTTGTGCCCAGTAAACCAGCATCGGCCCGGCATTGTCATGGTCTGCCTTATGGTACCAACGGAAGTGGAACATGGCCTTGGTCAGCCATTCGTCTGCATAGTCTTCGATCAGATCATTCAAGAACGACAGGGCCGGATCGGTAGGGATGACTGAGCGACCCGCATATTCCCCCTCAAGCCGACGGGTCAGCGGGGTGGAGTCGGTCACAGCCTCAAGACCGCCCTCGCCATCCGGATAGTAAAAGGTTGGAAGCAAAGGCACCTTAGGGACCGGATAGCCCGGCTTGGGCGGACGGCCCGAGGTCCAGTGGACCGCGTAGGGGATGCGCCGATAGCGCAAAAGAGCGACCATCTTGCGCGTATAGGGTGAGCCCGGGGCCCCCATCAGTTCTAGCGGCGACTGGGTCATGGGCATGGGGTCCTCCAACACGCAAAACAGAGCTGGTTCTTATTGGCAACCTACCTGCCAATAATTCGCCGCGCGGTCAAGCGACCCTTGAGGGCCTATTGTGTCGGCCGGGGCTTGGTGCCCATACGGCGGCGCGGCGGCGGTCTGCGGGCCATAGAGGCGCTCATCTCGGAGCCGGACGGATTGATACCGTCGCCGAGCGGGCCGGGATCATCGGGAATGGGCGCTGCGCCAATGGCTGAGGCGGCTGCAGCCACGAAGGGCGCTGAGGCTTCATAGGCCGAGGGCAGGGACGGCAACTCACTGATCGAGCGCTCGCGACGCTCAAAGCGGGGATGAATCAACTCCCCGGTCTCGGCATAGGCCACAGACAGACGCGCCCAATCGCCCGTCGTATAGGCAAAGGCACGACCCTCGGGATCGAGGTCAGACCAATCCGGCTCTTGCGGTGCCGAAGCACCCCGAGCGATCCAGGCGCGGGCCTCATCCGAGCGATGGGCGGCAAAATGGACGCGGGCCATCAGGCCACAGAGGCGTGCGGTCGGCGCGACGTCTGGCTCCAGCAGGACCGAAGCAAAGGTCAAGGCCGCCGATGGATCGGCCAGCAGCAGGGACTGCTCGACCATCAGGATCTGGCTTTCGCGGTGGCTTGGATTAAGGGCTGCCAAGGCTTGCAACCGGGCTGCTCGCGCCTTTGGCGTCTCATGGGTGTTCAAATCCCGGTAGGCAAGCCACAAAGCAGGGTGTGGACCAGAGCGCCACGCCGTCTCAATCAAAGACGAGGCCTTAGAGGCCTTCCCGTCCGCCTGTAGAAGTCGTGCCGCCATCACAGCGCCAGGCGCGAAGCCTGGCTGAAGCTTGGTGGCCTGAAGGGCCAGATCCAAAGCCTGAACCCGCGCCCGATCATCGATTTGGTGCTCAAGTCCAGCTGCGGTCGCCGCCAGTAGCGCTGCGCGGCCACGGTCGGCCACGACCGGCGAAACGATCTTACGCTCCTGCGCGCCCTTCAAAAGGGCTAGGGCCTCGGCCCAATCGGCGCTTTGAAGCTGATGTTCGAACACGGCGCGCCAAGCCCAGCGCGCGGTCTTGGCCAAGCCGTAGGCCTCTTGAGCATGACGCAGGGCCTTGGCGCGATCGCCCTGCAAGAGGGCCGCTTGCATCAGCCCGCGATGGGCGGCAAGTCGCATTTCGGGAAAGCCGAGCATGGCCGTGTAGGCCGCTTGAACCGCCGGGCCGTCACCCGCTGCCTCTGCCGCCTGAGCCGCCAAGAGACGGACGAGAGCGGGCGTGTCTTCCACCAGATCGGCAGCCTTTTGACCAAGGCGGCGCGCTTCAGACCCGTCGCCAGCCGCCGCAGCCAGAAATCCGCGGGTTAGGACCTCATTACCTTGCCGACGACGCGCCTCTGTTCGGGCCAGAGCCGCTCGGCGCGGCATGCCAATCAGCCAGAGCAGCGCCTGCCAAAAGAGGGTTACCAATAGAGAGATAAAAACCACTGCGAGGAGGGCGGCAGCGGCGGTCATGTCCAAACGCCAGCCCAACCATTCGACCCGCGCCTGACCCGGCGCACCGGTCACGGAAAGGCTGATGACAGCGACGACACAGACGAAAAACAGGATGAAGGCGGCGCGGATCATTGGCCAGCCTCATGACCAGCCGCGTGGCTCAAATCCTTTAGGGCCGACGCCCGCAAGGCCGAAACGCGGCGATCAATCTCAGCGCGCCGCTCAAGCCCCGCACGCCACTGGGCCATGGAGTCCTGCGCATCCTTTGGGAGCCCGTCCAACGCCTTCAAGGTTGCGTCCAGTTCGCCATCGTTCAGCAGGCGCTCTGCCCGTGCCAGTACCGCGTCAGGACCCTTACCCGTGACATTATCGACGCGTCGGATGGTGACAATAGAGGCTAGGACGTGAAGGGCCTCAGCAAAAGGACCAGAATCCTTGCCCGGGGTTCGGGCGGCGACGGCCGCCTTTGCGGCAACCTCTGGAAAGCTGCTCGAGAGGTAAGACCGGGTCGGGGCACCCACTTGGGCCAGACGGCGCAAGGCCCGTAAGTCGGTATCGGCAGGCAGCAGCGGCTCAACCGCCTTTAGATCCTCATCAAAGGGCTGCGAGGATTGTGCGGCCTGTTGCAGGGCGGACGCCGCCAGCGCAGAGGCCGCAGCCGCAGCCTGCTTGTGTTGGTCGGCCTCAAGTCGTCCGACCCGCTGGTTGATGGCAAAAAGCTCGACGTCAGGAATGGTGGGCTTAGGCGATTCGACCACAACCTCATCTGCTGGCCTAGGCTGGAGATCTACTGACTCGGCTTCTGACGACGGTAAACTGTTGATCACACGGGCGACAGGGCTGACGGCCGGCCCGCCCTGCCGAAAGACCTGCGGGCCATAGACACCAATAAAAACGCCCAGCCCGATACAGACCAAGCCGAAAACCATCGACACCCAAAAGCCCAGACCTAGCAGAGACCGGCGCCGAGCAATGGGCGAGGATCCTAAATTTGGGGGCGTGCTGTGATCGGGTTCCATAGTCGAAGGCCTGCAGGTTCTATTGCCGCCGGATGCGGCCTCACGGTGTTTGGTCTTTAATCTAACAGACTAAGGATTGAAGCTTCGTTCGCAATCGGTGCAACAGCCCTTTGACGGAACTTTATTGCATTTAGTGGCATAAGTGCGGCCTCAGAGAGACCAAAAAGACACATATTTTCTGCTGCGCTAGGAGAAATCACAACCGCAAGCCGCCCCGCTGCCATAGCAGAATGAATAAGAACCGCCTCGGCACCTTCGGGAATATCGTCAACGGGCGCGGCAATCGTCTCATACAGGATGACCCGCCGCGCCGGATAATCCCGCTTTTGGAGCAGGGCCGTTAAGTCCCCTGCGGGTTGGCGCGCACTCAAATGAACCAGGTCACCGGCCCAAGAGGGGGGGCTTGCGAGGATCAGGGTCGCCAAATCGGACACAGAGCCCGCGGCCGATTGAACCCGTTGAAACCCCGCCCGCCGGGCCGCGTCTGCTGTTGCATCACCGACGGCAAAGACGGGCAGATCCGTTAAGGCGGGGACAAGGCCTTGCGAAACGGCCGCGTCGATCGCGCTCTGGCTCGTGAAGGCTAAGGCCCCAGCGTCTACCAAAGCATCCGAAGCGACCGGCACAAGGCGCGTCTCGATCAGGGGTTGGACCACCGGTTCATGGCCCATCTGGACCAGCCGCTCGGCGGTGGCTGCGGCTTGGGGCTGAGCGCGGGTGACCCAGACGCGCAACCGCCGGACCTAATGTTCCGGTAGCAGCAGGCGATCGCCGCCAGCCGCTTGGATCAAAATCCCCATACCATGACCAAAATCGCGCACAGCCTTCAATCTCTGGTCATCGCTGCCTAGGCTTGCCAGATCGAGCGTGCCCTCTTGGCGGAAGCGCTCTTCGCCCATCGGGGTCAGGGCCTCAACGGTCAAGGTCATCAGCGTGCCGAGGGTTCGCGCATGGGCACCGATAGCGGTGCGGCAAGAGCCCTCGAGGGCCTCAAGCGCGCCGCGCTCGGCCGCCACAGCCAAGGCCGTTGGTAGATGGTGCAGAGCCTGAACCCAGGCCGCGCCTGCATCCTCGATCCGGGTCTCAATGGCCAGCGCGCCTTGGCCCGGTGCGGGCGGCGAGGCGACGGGGTCCAGCAAGGAGCGGGGCAGATGGCCGAGTCCCAGCCGGTTCAATCCGGACAGGGCCAACAGGATAGCATCGGCCTCACCCCGTTCCAGCTTGGCAATACGGGTATCGACATTGCCGCGCGTCATGACGATCTCAAGATCAGGCTGGCCGTGCCGAGACGTGCGCCCTTAGGCAGATCTTCAAGCCGGTCATAATGCAGCGACAGGAACGCATCGCGCGGATCTTCACGCTCTGGCACAGCGGCGATGATCAAACCCGCTGGCAACTCTGCGGGCACATCCTTGAGCGAATGGACGGCGCAATCAATCCGGCCATCAAGCAAGGCCTCTTCGATCTCTTTGGTAAAGAGCGCCTTGCCGCCGACCTCAAGCAGGCGGCGATCCTGAATCCGGTCACCCGATGTGGTGATCTCGACCAGCGGTGCGATCAGGTCTGCGTCCTCAGGCGCACCGCCAAGGGCGGCAACAATACGGGCCTGCATCATGCGGCTCTGGGTCAGGGCCAGCTTCGAGGCGCGGGTGCCAATTCGGACAGAAGGTTGCTTAAGCACGGGCGGAAGGCTACCTCGGTGGGACAATATATGCCTGCTACAGGAGAGGCGGCTAGACCGCAACCTATGAGCCCGTCCGCTGTCACCCGCTTGACCTCTAC
>JBEGOG010000042.1:0-9132 GCA_041182125.1 Pseudomonadota bacterium | reverse complement strand
TAGGGGGCTGGGGGCCTTTATGGGTTGGTAAACACTTGTGTTTATCCTTCCCATTTCGCATGTGCGAGATGATGGCCATTGCTTTTGTTGCAATTGGCCCTAGGTCCTGCGTCTGGACCGGCTGACAGGTAGTATGATGAAGCGTCTGGTTTTGATGATGGCTGTGTCCCTACCTTTGCTCGGAGGGTGCGCAAGCCTTCCGACGGCAGGCGCTCTTCCAGCCGGTTATGAGAGCGCAGATGCCAGCACTGCCGTCGATCCCGCCGCGATTGATGCTTGGTGGATGCTCTATGGCGACGCCGAACTCGAAGGTCTCGTGATCCAAGCCCAGGCCTCTGCCCCCGATGCACAGTTGGCCCAGTCGCGTCTGGCTGAAGCGCGCGCCCTGCGGTCTGCGGCACTCTTTAACTATAACCCTCAAGGCAATCTGCGAGGCCAAGCGGGAAAGGCTGAGACGGACCAGCTGAGCGGCGGCTCGCCCTTCCTCTCCACGGCGGGCGAGACCAAGACCGCGGGTGCGAGCTTTGATGTCAGCTGGGAGATTGACCTGTTCGGTCGGCGTTACGCCGCACGGGGTAAGGCCAATGCGGATCTGTCCGCTGCACGGTTCGAGGTCGAAGGCGCGAGGGCTAGTCTCGCCGCCAATGTTGCCCAGCAGGTCTTTCAGGTCCGCGGCCTCGATATTCAACTGGCCGATGCGAACGAAACGGTTCGTATCCAAGACGCACTCTATCAGATGGCCGTCACCAAGGCTGAGCGCGGCCTTGTGTCCAGTTCTGACGCTGAGCGGGTCAATGCCGATCTCAGCCAAGCCAAGGCCGAACAGGCGCGTCTGAGGGCCGAGCTTCAGGCCGCTAAGCGCAGCCTTCTGGTTCTGGTTGGCCGGGGCAGTGAGCCCACCTCCGCTCTCGTCCTCACCTCCGCCCTTGGAACGGTTCCAGAGGTTCCTGTGACGGTGCCGAGCAGCCTGCTGCAGCGCCGTCCGGATGTGCGCGAGTCTGAGGCGCGTTTGCGATCCTCGATGGGGCAGCGCACATTAAGCCGCCTTGCCCTGTTCCCGACCTTTACGCTCCTGCCCGGTGTGGGCTGGTCCGATGCTCAGGCCGCGAACTATGGCTCGACCACCTCGTTCTGGTCCTTGAGCGCCGGTATGTCGGTGCCGATCCTCGACCTGCCGCGTTTGGTTCAGCAGATTAAGGTCCAGAACGCTCGCACCAAGCAGGCCGCGATTGGCTATCAAAAGACGGTCCAGACTGCCTTTGGCGAAACTGAAAACACCTTGGCGCGGCTCGCCGCTGATCGGGTGCGCGTGCGCCTGCTCGCAGCCGGGGAGGCCAGCGGGCGAACGGCCTATCTTGCCGCCGAAAAGAAATATGCCGCCGGTCTGATCGATCTGGCCTCTGCCATGGACGCCGAACGCGCCTGGCGTGGGAGCCGCTCGGCCATGACCGCCGCTCAAGTGACCGCCCTACAGCGCTCCGTTCAGGCCTTTAAGGCCTTGGGCGGCGGCTGGCCGTCCACGCCTGAAACCGCTGGTTCCTCCCGATGAGACCTCTGCCCATGACCCGATCTCCCCTCCTGACCGCTCGAACATCGGCGGTTTTTCTGGCCTTGGCCGTTTCTGCCTTTGGCCTGTCAGCCTGCGGCAAGGGCTCGACGGGGAAGACCAAGATCGAGGGGGCTGCAACAGCGCCTGCGGATATGCGCTCAGTGCGGGTCACCAAGGTTGAAAGCCGCGAATTGACCGGCGGTCTGGTGGCAAGCGGTGTTTTGGTTTCGCGCGAAGAGGCAGCGGTCGGTTCTGAACTGGCTGGTTTCCGCGTTGGGCGGGTTCTGGTCGAAGAGGGCGCGATGGTGTCCGCCGGTCAGCCCTTGGTTCAACTGGATGACACACTGATTCAAGCGCAGATCGACCAACAGACGGCGCTCGTGGCCCAACAGGCTGTCGCAGCCCGTCAATCCCAGCTGCAAGCCGACCGTGTTGTTGGGCTTCAGGGCCAAGGTGTGGTGTCGGAAGAACAGCTGCAGCAACGGCAGTTTCAAGCCGAGAGCAGCCGGGCCGCCTTGGCGGCTCAAACCGCGATCCTTCGGGACTTCAAGACCCGTCAGGCGCGCATGACCATTCGGGCACCGGTCGGCGGCCGGGTGCTGGAGCGCACCGTGCGTCCCGGTGACATTTCTGGCGGCGGCACCTATTTCCGCATTGCGCGGGACAATCTGGTGGAACTGGACGCCGAGGTGCCAGAGCGCAGCCTATCGACCGTTCAGGTGGGTGATGGCGCTGAAGTGACCCTGCCGTCGGGAAAGACCGTTCAGGGCAAGGTGCGTCTGATCAGTCCGCGCATTGATGCTCAGTCGCGTCTGGGCCGTATCCGTGTCCTTCTGCCTGTCTCTAATGACCTTCGCCCCGGCGGCTATGCGCAGGCGGCCTTCAACGGCGCGACCCGCAAGGCGACGGTGGTTCCAGAAGCCGCGATCCGCTTCGATGCGGAAGGCGCCTCGGTCATGGTGGTCGGCGAGGGCAACAGGGTCCAACAGGTCAAGATCAAGGCTGGGCAGCGCAGTGGAGGCTTTGTCGAACTGCTCGAGGGTCCGGCGGTCGGGACAACGGTGGTCAAGGGTGCCGGGTCGTTTGTGATGAGCGGTGATGTGGTCAAGCCCTATGTTGAGACCCAGTCGGTGAGCCTCCGCTAATGGCGCAGCTTCGCATATCCACCTGGTCCATAAAGAACCCTATTCCGGTCGCGGTCGTCTTTATCGCCCTGACCATAGCGGGCCTGTTCTCCTATGGAATGTTGCCGATCAAGCAATATCCTGATGTGAACTTCCCAGCTGTGGCCATTACGGTGGTCCAGAGCGGTGCAGCGCCTGCGGAGATGGAAAACCAGATCACCCGGCCGATCGAAAATGCCTTGGCCGGGCTGTCCAATGTTCGCGGTATCCGCTCGTCCGTCGTTCAGGGCGTCTCGACCACGATGGTGTTCTTCGAGCTGGGTCAGGACCTGCAAAAGAAGACCGACGAGGTACGCTCAAAGGTCGATCAGACCAGAGCCATTTTGCCGCGCGAAATAGATTCCCCGATCATCCAACGCATGGAAATGGACTCCGCACCGATCCTTTCCTATGCGGTGTCTGCCCCCGGCATGAGCCAGGCGGAGTTAAGTTGGTATATTGACGACACCATTACCCGCAGGCTGCAAAGCGAAAAGGGCGTGTCGCAGATCTCCCGCGTTGGCGGGGTGTCACGAGAAATCAATGTCGTCGTTGATCCTCAGCGCCTTGCCGCCTATGGCTTGACCAGTTCAGAGATCAATCAGGCCCTGACCGCCTTTAACGTCGATGCGCCTGGTGGTCGTGCGGGTGTAGGCTCTCGTGAGCAAACCCTTCGCGTTCTGGGCGCTGCGACAACGGTCGAGGCTATTCGGAACATCACGATCCCAGCCGGTGGGCGCTTTATCCGCCTGTCCGATGTGGCCGACATCGGCGATGGAGCCTCTGAGCCGCGTGGTCTAGCGCGCCTCGATGGTCGCCCGGTGGTGGGCTTTGAGGTCATGAAGACCAAAGAGGCCAGCGACGTTCAGGTCGAAGACTATGTAGTCGCCTCGATCGCCAAGTTGCAGGAAGAGCAGACCAAGGCCGGACGCGACATCAAGTTCTTCAAGATCTTCTCGGTCGTTGATGAGACCCGGGCCAGCTATCACGCCACCCTTGTCTCGATGATTGAAGGTATGGGCCTTGCGGCCTTGGTGGTGTTTCTGTTCCTGCGCGAGTGGCGCTCGACCATGATCACGGCCATGGCCATGCCCCTGTCGCTGATCCCAACCTTTGCCTTCATGGCGCTTATGGGTTTCAGCCTGAATGTGGTCACGCTCTTGGCCCTGACCATGGTGATCGGCATCCTCGTCGATGACGCCATTGTTGAGATCGAGAATATCGAAAAACGCATTCAGGCCGGTGCAAGACCCTATCGCGCGGCGATGGAGGGGGCGGACTCTATCGGTCTGGCCGTTGTCGCCACGACGGCGGCCATTGTGGTGGTCTTTACGCCGGTCTCGTTCCTCCCCGGAATCTCGGGTCAGTTCTTCAAGGAATTTGGTCTCACCGTTTCGGTGGCCGTGCTGTTCTCGCTGGTGGTGGCACGCTTTGTGACGCCGGTGATGGCAGCCTATCTGCTGAAGCCAACAAGCCATGCCAAGCCGCGCAAGCCCTTTGACGGCTTCTATCGCAAGTCTCTCGACTGGGCCCTAGACCATCGTTGGATTTCCGTCGTCATTGGCGGCGTGATCTTTGTCTTGAGCATCATGTTGACGGGTCTGCTGCCCAAAGGCTTCCAGCCTGCGGATAATGCCAACTTCTATTATGTGAAGGTTCAAGGCCCTCCCGGTGCCACCTTGGTGGACATGGAGCGGACGGTTCAAGAGGTCACCCGGATCTTCAAGGCAAGGCCAGAAACCAAGATGGTCTTTGCGCAGGTCGGGTCTGGGGTCATGCAGACGGGTCCAGGCGGTGGTGGTGATGCTGCCGATGTGCGCGATGCCACGATCACTGTGGTCTTGAACGAAAAGCGCGACCTCACCGTCACCCAGATCAAGCAGGTCGTGCGGCCTCTGGTCCGTGAGATTCCAGATGCGCGGGTCAATATGCTCGGCAGTTTTGGTGGTGCTGATGTGTCGATCGTTCTGACCGGCGAAGATGGTGAACTGCTCGAGCGGACGGCGCTTCAGGTCGAGCGGGAAATGCGTGGCTTGACCGTCATCGCTGACCCTCGTCCCTCGTCGCCGCCGAGTGGTCCTGAAATTGTCATTCGCCCGCGTGTCGCTGAGGCGGCTCGCCTGGGTGTTACGGCTCAATCGATTGCTCAAGCGGCTCGGGTCGCCACAGTCGGTGACATTGATGCCAATGTCTCAAAGCTGAACGACGGCGAGCGTCGGGTGCCCATTCGCGTGCGCTTGGCCCCGGATAGCCGGAGCGATCTGGAAACCATCAAGGCCCTTCGCGTGCCAACCATGACGGGCAAGACTGTGCCGCTGGATGCCGTCGCGGATGTGACCTTCCAAGCCGGTCCCGCCAAGATCAACCGCTATAACCGCAAGCGTCAGATCACCATCGAGTCCGATCTCAATAATGGCGCGCAACTGGGCGAGGGTGCTG
The DNA here is from genome assembly GCA_041182125.1 of Pseudomonadota bacterium. GTDB lineage: Bacteria > Pseudomonadota > Alphaproteobacteria > Caulobacterales > Caulobacteraceae > CAISGS01. Next base: position 3,981 of record JBEGOG010000042.1, on the reverse strand, counting down.
CGGCGGTCGAAGGCCTCCCGACCATGAAGGCCTTGCCAAAGGGCGTGACCGAAGCTCAGGTCGGTGACCAAGAGGCCATGAAGGAGCTGTTTGGCGCTCTGGCGGCGGCGATTTTTGCCGGGGTCAGCATGATCTATGGCGTTCTGGTGCTGCTGTTCCGTAGTTTCTTCAAGCCCATCACCATCCTGTCGGCCTTGCCGCTCGCGATTGGTGGTGCCTTCTTGGGCCTGCTGTTCATGGGCTTAGCCATCAGCCTACCATCCTTGATTGGTTTGCTGATGTTGCTGGGTCTTGCGGCCAAGAACTCGATCCTGTTGGTCGAATATGCCATCGAACAGGAGCGCGCCGGCGCAAGCCAGCGTGAAGCCCTCATCGAGGCCTGCCGTGAACGCGCCCGCCCGATCATCATGACCACGGTGGCGATGGCCGTCGGCATGCTGCCTACGGCGCTGGCCATTGGTAAGGGTTCGGAGTTCCGTCAGCCGATGGCAGTGGCCGTGATCGGTGGCCTCATCACCTCGACGATCCTGTCGTTGGTGCTGGTGCCGGTGGTCTATGAAATGATTGATGATTTCGAGCTTTGGCTCAAACCCAAGCTGGCCAATCTGATCACGCCCAAGGACGCCCCGACTGGCGAAGCGTGAGGCGCGGGCTTTAAAAACAAGGCCCCCTTCGTCGCGTCGCGCCACTTCCCCCAATGGGGGAAGATTTAATACGCCAAGATCTTCCCCCTCTGGGGGAAGTACCGGCGAAGCCGGGGTAGGGGGTCTGGCCCTAACCCGCAGTCTGGTCCCGGCCGCGGGCTGTGACTTCCAAGCGCGCTTGGGCCACAGACTCGGCCTTGACGCCGGGATTGTGGGCTTGGGAGACGCGGGCTTCGACGGCCATGGCGTCCTTGAAGGACAGACCAAAGCCCTCATCAATCAGGCTCTTATAGGTCTGGCTCGCGGCTTCGGGCACTGAGGCCATGTCGAGCGCGAGCTTTTGGCACACGGCCAACAGATCGTCAGCAGCCACCACCCGGTTGATAAGACCCCAGTCCGAAGCCGTCGCAGCGTCAAGGAAGTTGCCGGTCAAGGACAGCTCTTTGGCCCGTGAAATACCGATGGCGCGGCTGAGCTTTTGCGACAGGCCCCAGCCGGGCATGATCCCGACGCGGGCATGGGTGTCGGCAAAGCGGGCGTTGGTCGAGCCGATCAGCACGTCGCAGGCCAAGGCCAGCTCAAAGCCGCCGGTGATGGCCGCGCCATTGATCGCTCCGATGATGGGCTTGGGGCAGGCATCCATGGCCGCCACGGGATTGGCCGCAGGATCGCCGCCGACCGCGCTGCCCAGAGCACCCTCTTCTTGGCCCAACTCCTTAAGGTCCAGACCGGCGCAGAAGGCGCGGCCTGCACCGGTCAAGACGATGACCCGCACGCTGTCGTCCGCCGCCAGCTCGACCAAGGCATCGCGAAGAGCCTGACGCAGAGCGCGCGACAGGGCGTTCATGGCCTCGGGCCGGTTCAGGGTCACAGTGGCCACAGGGCCGGAACGATCAACGAGCAGCATGGAGAAACATCCTTTGGCAAAGTGTGATGTGAGGAGGTCTAGACCTTTAGGGCGCAGCTTTCGCCGATGGTCGGGCGCGAAACAACGACTTGGCAAAGGCCCGGATAGCTGGGCTTAAGGCGGGCTACAAAATAGAGGCAGAGGCGCTCGAGTGTTGGGCTTTCCAGTCCAGCCTTGTCATTGAGCGTGCTGTGATCCAGTTCCCCCGCGACGCTGCGCAAGGCTGTGTCCAATCCGGCCAGATCCGCAACCCAGCCGACAGGCTCTTGCGCGCGGCCCCGAACGGTGGCCTCGACCTTGAAGGAGTGGCCGTGCATGCGGCGATAGAGACTGTCCTCTGGACCGGCAGGCAAGAAGTGGGCCGCGTCAAAGGTCGCCGACTTGGTAATTTCAAACTCAGGTTCGCTCATGGTCTCATCGCCGCCGCCAAGGGCAGCGCTTTCAAGGAATGCCCAGATATTTGTGGGTTTGGACGCTTAATCGCCATTGGGGATGGGAAAGGCAATAGGCCATCGCCGCCTGGGTGCTTGCGTCGCGGTCTGGACCATCGAGCGGTTGCAGGTAAAAACGCTCAAAATCCAGATCTGCAAAGCGGGCCGGATCGACGTCTTTTTGCGGATAGACCAGCTTTAACTCTTGGCCAGAGGTCTGAACCACAGGGGCCTGAGCCTTGGGGCTGACGCAGATCCAGTCAATGCCGTCAGGGGCCTTGAGGGTGCCGTTGGTCTCAACCGCGATCTCAAAGCCGAGGTCGTGAAGGGCTACGATTGCGGCGTCATCCAGTTGCAACAGGGGCTCGCCGCCGGTGCAGACGACAAGTCGCCCTTCTGATCCGCCCTGCCATTGGGCCAGAACCGCCTCAGCCAGAGCCTGCGCACTGTCAAAGCGCCCGCCGCCCGGGCCATCCATGCCGACAAAATCGGTATCACAGAAGGTGCAGACGGCGCTGGCCCGGTCCTGCTCACGTCCGCTCCACAGATTGCAGCCTGCAAAGCGGCAGAAGACGGCGGCGCGTCCCGCTTGCCCGCCTTCGCCCTGCAGGGTCAGGAAGATCTCTTTGACGGCATAGCTCATGAGGGTTTGCCCGGTTCGCCCGCTGCGTTCCACTCGGCCCAGCCCTTGGCTCGCAGGTCGCACGCCGGACAAACGCCGCAGCCATGGCCCCAAGCATGGCGCTTGCCGCGCTCGCCCTTATAACAGGTGTGGCTGTCCTCGAGGATGATGTCGACCAGATCCTGCCCGCCAAGACGCTTGGACAGGGCCCAGGTCTGGGCCTTGGTCAGATACATCAGCGGCGTCTCGATCCGAAAGTCCCGGTCCATGCCCAGATTAAGCGCGGCCTGAAGCGCGTCGAGCGTATCGCGCCGACAGTCGGGATAGCCGGAAAAGTCGGTCTCGCACATGCCACCGATCAGGACATTCAGCCCGCGCCGATCCGCTAGAGCCGCTGCATAGGTCAAGAACACCAGATTCCGCCCCGGCACGAAGGTCGAGGGTAGGCCGCGCTCATTGATCTCTATCTCGCGGTCCGTGGTCAGGGCTGAGCCGCCAATGGCTCCAAAGCCGCGCATGTCGAGCTCATGATCCGGCCCGAGCCGTTCGACCCAGCTTGGAAATCCCGCCAGAACATTGTCGCGCACCACTTGGCGCGCCTGCATCTCCACGCCGTGGCGCTGGCCATAGTCAAAGCCCACCGTCTCGACCCGGCCATAGCGCTCCAAGGCCCAAGCCAGACAGACCGTGGAGTCCTGTCCGCCGGAAAACAGAACCAGAGCACCTTCGGGCGGAGGGGGGGGCAGGGTCATGGAGGCTCTCAAATTAGTCACAGGCGGGATTTTTTACCTTATGCCGCAGGGAAAGTCGCATTTATCTCTCGCACCAAACGATAGTTACTGTTAGCCAAACCGCGTCTTGCTTCGACGGAATCGTGATGGTTCGCCCAAACGCCGCCGGACTGGGATTGGTAGAAATGATCGCAAATTGGGTTTCAGAGACTAACCATCTGAAATTTCGATTGTTTTCGCTAAAATAATATTTTCGCCGGGGATTTGCACCAGTTGGACCGATCAAAATCGGCCTTGGTTGCTAGGGAGGACCTACATGACACACACTCTGCGTTTGCGGAGCTATCTGGCGATGGGCGTTTCTGCCATTGCCGTTGCCGCCGTTGCTATGCCAGCCTTTGCTCAAGAAGCCGCGCCAGCTAAAGGCGGATCGATTCTTGAAGAGCTGGTCGTCACCGCGCAAAAGCGCGAAGAAGCCATCCAAGACGTGCCAATCGCCGTTTCGGCCTTTAGCCAAGACAGCCTCGAAAAGGCCAAGATCGACGGTGGCCCCAACCTTCAACTCGCCATTCCGAACGTTGCCTTCTCGAAGGGTAACTTCACAGGCTTTAACTTCCAGATCCGTGGCGTGGGCTCCAAGCTGGTC
>JBEGOG010000041.1:0-9140 GCA_041182125.1 Pseudomonadota bacterium | reverse complement strand
ACGGTCAACATCGCCTTGGCGACGGTTAGGGTCCCCGGCAGATAGCTGAACTCATAGTTCAGGGCTGAGGCCCCAGATGCAGTGATCAGATAGGTGCCGACATTGGAGCCTTGGGTCGCGGCGGTGGCCAGTGACAGACCGGACACCACACTGCTCGTGTCGCCGTTGCGATAGCCGCGGATCGAGGCGGTCAAGCTTGGATTGGCGAGACCGTACTCACGCCGCTTATCGTCGGCTTGGACGGTCAACAGGGCCTTAGTGATGCTCAGTGTCCCCGGCAGATAGCTGAAATCATAGTTCAGGGCCGAGGCTCCAGAAGCCGTGATCTGATAGGTGCCGACATTGGAGCCTTGGGTCGCGGCGGTGGCCAGTGACAGACCGGACACCACACTGCTCGTGTCGCCGTTGCGATAGCCGCTGATAGAGGCGGTCAAGGCTGGATTGGCCAGGCCGTACTCACGGCTCTTGTCATCGGCCTGGACGGTCAACCGCGCCTTGGTGATGCTCAGCGTCCCCGGTACATAGCTGAAATCATAGTTGAGCGCTGAGGCCCCCGATCCTGTGATCTGATAGGTTCCGACATTGGAGCCTTGGGTCGCAGAGGTGGCGAGCGATAGGCCGGACACTACGCCGACCCCATCGCCATTTCGATAGCCACTAATCGAGGCGGTCAGGGCCGGATTGGCCAGGCCATATTGGCGGCTCCTATCGTCGGCGCGGACCGTCAACTGAGCCTTGGTGACGGTCAGGACCCCGGGAACAAAGCTGAAGTCATAGTAATAGGTCAGCGCCGCCAACGTGCCCCGCGCAATGGCAATCTCATAGGCACCGACATTGGATGTAGACGCAGCCAAGGTGCTTAAGACGGGTGCGCCCGAAAAGGCCATTGCGGCCGTGTCCGAGCCATAGAGCCCTGAATAACTGTAGGCACCGCTCAGGCTGGGAACCGCCGCCCCATAGGTCATGGTCTGATTATTAGCTTTAAAGACAAGGGTTTGTGTCGGGATACTCGCATTGATGGTTAGGGTTCCGGGCAGGAACGTAAAGTCATAGTTTGTCGCGGTCGCCCCCGACGCGATGATCGAATAGTCGCCGGATGCAGACGAGCGGCTTGCCGAGGTCGACAGCCTCAAGCCTGAAACAACGGCTGCCGTATCCCCGTTCACATAGCCGCTGATCGATGCCGTCAGGGTCGGATTGTCGAGATTAAAGTCCCTGCGTTTGTCATCGGCCCGCACCGTCAACATGGCCTTGGAGATGGTGAAGGTCGCAGAAACGAAGTCGAAGCTGTAATAGTTTTTCAAGGTCGCCAATGTGCCGCGCGCGACGGTGATGGCATAGGCCCCGACATTGGCGATGGATGAGGCCGTGGTGCTGATGGTCGGCGCACCCGTAAAGGCGGCGCTGTCGGTCCCGAAAAGACGCCCGGTGCGGGAGTAGGTCAGGCCCGGCATGGACGCGCCATAGGTCATGGTCTTGTTGTCGGCGGTGAAGGTGAAGACCTCATACGGCGAGATATTGGTCCGCGCCGCCGTGATCTTGCTGAAGTTCGTCCCCATGCCGATAAAATCGCCATAGCTGGAATTGGTCTTGCCGGTGCCGAGCCTCAGCTCGAGATTGACGGTGCCGGTCCCGGCATTGATCGACCCGTTGGTGCCAAAGGTGATGTTGGCGTCGCCCGCCAGCCTCTGGGCGTCAATCACGCCATTGGCCAACAGATCATTGGCAATCAGGGTGACATTGCCATTATCGCTCGTGATCGGCTGATTGATCGTGATCGAGCGACCGGCCTGCAAGGTCAGGTCCCCGCCATTGCCGCTGGGATTATCCACCGTCAGGGCCGAATTGACGGTGATGTCATTGCTGGCCTGAAGAACCAGCCGCGTGCCCGTATCCAATACCCGCTTCACGGCGGCCGTGGAGATGGTGAAATCTAGGCTCGGTGCCCGGTCATAGGTCAGGGCATTCAGGTTGGTCAGCCCCACATAGACCCGGCCAGAGCCGCCTTCAGCACCAGACGAGGCGATGAAGGCGTCGCTATTCAAATTGCGGATGCTGAATGAGACCATGTTGGGTTCGCCAACGATAGAGTTCTCGACCGACACTCTACCGGTAAAAGACGAAGACCCGTCCAGATAGGTCACGGCACCCGCGTGGATGCCTCTACCAGCAAGATCGTCCCAGTAGGGACTCATAACAACATATCGTCCGTCGGAGAGCACTCGCGTGCCTCCCGCGCCAACACGGTCATACGGGGACGAACCTACCAAGGAGTTGGCTGCACTGACAAGGCCAACCGTTCCTGTCGAACCATTGCCCCAAGTAACGGCCCCTTCTTGGCTGCCATTGCTAAACCCAAAAAAACTACTGCTAATAACATAGTTTCCATCAGGCAATACAACGACACCTTGATTCCCGATATTGTCGTTGGCATATGTGCCAATCAGAGAGTTCGATTGACTAATGACGCCAGAAGTGACGGCATTTCCATTTCCCCATGTTACCGCACCAACATCTCTCAGTGCGCCATTATCCCAAAAAGGAGCAACAATAACGTAATTTCCATTGCTCAAAACTTTTACTTCATAAAGACCACCCGACATGTCAAATGGAGTGCTTCCTACAATCGAGTTCGCTGCACTGACTAAGCCAACCACTCCGGCAGATCCACTTCCCCAGGTCACTGCGCCGGAACTGTTATTCCAATAGGATGATCTAACGATATAGTTGTTCGTCCCAACGAACTGAATACCATCCCGGCCCACACGATCATCTGAAACGCTTCCGACAAGCGAGTTGCTGCCACTGACGATACCCGCAGTCGGCGCTACACCACTTGCCCAGGTGACCGCTCCCAATTTGGTGCCCAGACCGCCACCCCATTCCGAGCTCGAAACGACATAGTTGCCATTTCCGAGCACTGTGACGCCATTCAGGCCGACCTTGTCGTCCACGGCTGACCCGACAAGGGAGTTAGAACTGGTCACTATTCCGGTGAGACGCGTGCCCGCACGGCTGCCATCGCCCCATGTCACCGCCCCGGCTTTGGTCGCAGAACCGTTTTTCCAGTCGGGACTAACCACAACATAGTTTCCATTGGTCAGGGCCGTGACGCCGCCGCTTCCGACCTTGTCGTCGGCGGCTGACCCGACAAGGGAGTTAAAACGGGTCACGTCTCCAGTGAGACGCGTGCCCGTACGGCTACCATCGCCCCATGTCACCGCGCCGGCTTTGGGGGCATCACGACCGTTCCTCCAGTCGGGACTAACCACAACATAGTTTCCATTGGCCAAGGCCGTGACGCCGCCGCTTCCGGTCTGAGCATCTGAGTAGTTCCCCCCGACTAAGGAATTTGCACTGGAAACCTCACCAATGATCGGGCCAGAACCATCCACCCAAGTCACGGCACCTATGCGATAGCCACCGGCAGGGCGATTAACGCTATAATATGGGCTGACCACCACATAGTTGCCATTTTTAAGGTCAACGACGCCTTTGCTGCCTGTCTGACTTCCTCGAAAGGTTGAGACGAGAGAGTTTCGAGCGCTCACGGGACCAACAGTGCCCGTCAAGCCATTGCCCCAAGTCACCGCGCCATAGTCTTTATCATAACCAAAAATGTCAGTCGGAGGACCTGGCTCCCAAAAGTTGCTGACGACTACATAATGGCCGTTGGTGAGTGCGGTAACGCCGCCACTGCCCACCTCATTGTTCGTGACAGTTCCGACCAGGGAATTGGTTGCGCTGATCGCGCCGACAAGGCGGGGGCCAGACGTACTCCCATTGCCCCAACTGACGGCTCCAGCGTTAGTCGCGGTGCCATTGTCCCAATTGGAACTGGCGAAGACGTAGTGACTATCTCCGACCTCAACTCCGACCTCAACTACGCCATTTTGACCAACCTGATCCAAGGCCGTGGACCCAACGAGGGAGTTGGCGCTGGATACGGCCCCGCTTACGCCGCGGCTGCCGTCACCCCAGGTCACTGCGCCAGCCGCGTTGGCCGCTCCATTGTTCCAAAAGGGCGAGGCAACCACATAGTTACCATTTGAGAGGGCTTTAACGCCGATTATGCCGATTTGATCATAGGCGGACGAACCCACCAGTGAATTGGCGGCTGTGACCCGTCCTGATATGCCAAGGTTCTTATCACCCCAGGTCACGGCGCCCGCACGAACAGCTGAGCCATTTTGCCAATCTGTGCTCACGACAACAAAGTTGCCATTGGTCAAAGGCGTGATGCCATCACCCCCCACCGTGTCACCAGCCCTCCCGCCATAGAGCGTGCTGATCAAGGCTCCGGTTTTGACGTTGTAAAGATAGACCGCCCCGGCGTTGGTTGCCCCAAAATCGTCTCCGGTGGATGTGACCAACAGATTGCCATTATCCAGATCGACGACATTGCCGCCAAACAGGTTCCCCGCGCGCGGATTGGGGTCGATCAGTTGATAATGGGGGAACCTTGCGCTGGCATCGTCGATAGTCAGGTTACGCGGGTCGAGCAGAAGGCGTCCTGCCGCGCCCTTGAGAGCCGAGGCATCAGCAAAGCCGCCATAGACCACGTCGCCCTTGGACGAGAGTTCGATCAGGCCGCCACTGCCGCCCATCCGTCCGCCCTTGACCAGAACGCTGCCCCAAGCGCGGGTTCGGCTGTTGGACCAGACATCAATCGTGCCGCCATGTCCGGCGATCAGGGACGAGGCGTCTAGCCGTGTATCGGGTGACAGTTCCACAGTTCGAGCGCTGATGATCGGCGCGCCCGCGCTATCCAGACTGTGACCGATCCGAATTGTGCCGCCATTGGACACACCGTCGGCGTTAAGCTTGGCAGCGACCAGATTGATGTCGCCCCCATGGACCGAGCTGTCCCCACCCTGCCCCCAAAGGCCGGAGGCGTAGAGCCTGCCCGATGAGAAGAGAGATTGGCCCTCTCCCGTGCCCGATGAGAGGGAGACCTGCCCCCCCGCCTTGCCGCTGGCATCGATCAACGACGCCGTCGTCGCAATCAGGCGCGATTGGGCTGCGACAGTGATCTGCCCCCCGACACCCTGCTCGCCCCGGGCGCTAATCTGACCAAAATGGGCCAAGCGGTCAGCGGATACCGAGATGATCCCGCCCTTTTGTGCGCCATTGGCCTGAAGCTCACCGCCGATACTGCCAACCCCGCCGCTGGTCAGGGATAGACTTCCGCCCCGCTTGGCCCCATTGGCGGTGATCTGCCCGGTCAAGCTCACGGCCCCGTCGGTCTGGAGCGATGCGGTTCCGCCCTGATCGGTGCCGTTGAGATTGATCAGACCGCCAATATCGGCCGCGTTGGCACTGAGGCTGAGTGTGCCGCCCCTCCCGATGCCCGACAGGTCTAGATTTGCGCTCTGATCGATCTGGACGCTGCCGTAGGTCTCAATATTTAGGGACGAGGCCGTCAGGGTCACCGTGCCATCGGCGTTTTGAACTACCCCGCCCGCCCGGCGCTGATCGCTGATGCGCACGGCATCATTGACCACCTCGCGAGCGGCCTTGGCGGACAGATAGACCGAGCCTCCCCGCGCATCGATGATGCCGCGACTATCGACCAGCGCTTGGGACGTCCCGCCCGCCCCATCGGTCTGAGACGGACTAACCGCCTCGCCCAACTGGAACCGGATCAGATTGTCTCCAGCCATGTCGAGCGTGAAGGTCTGGGCCCCGCCCATCAGCACCGTGCCCAGATGGGCCTTGATGGCGCCACTGTTCGAAACATGAGGCGCGACAAAGGCGGCGAGCCCCGCATCCTTGATCGTGAGGGTGCCCTCATTGACGATCTGGGCATCGGCCTTGCCCTTCGCATCGAAGCTATAGCGGCTGTTCATGAAGTTCTGATTGGTGATGTCCGCCGTCGAGACGAGGAGGCCCGCCACATCGACCTTGGCCTCCTTGCCAAAGACCATGCCGTTGGGATTGACGAAGAACAGTTGGCCATTGGCCTCAAGCCGCCCAAGGATCGAGGAGACCTCAGAGCCGGTCACCCGGTTCAAGGCGATGGCGCTGGCAGAGGGCTGAATGAATTGGGCCAAGCCATCCTTGGCCACGCCAAAGGACCGCCAGTCGATGATCATCTTCTGGGAGGTCTGATTGACGGTCAGAGACGAGGTGCCCTGCCCGGCAATCGTGCCTGATCCTGCCACGACCGTTCCGCCCGAGGCGCTCGGAACCACTTGGGCTCGCGCCTGCGCCGTCGTGAGCGTCAAGAGCGCTGTGCCGCAAAGCAGCAGATCGCGCCATTGGGTTGACGACAGGGTCGATGATCTTTGCATGAAGGATCTCCGTCTCAACGTGTGTAACCAAGGGATAGGAACCAGCGCCCATCGCGCGGCATGGCTGGCGCGGGGTTTTCCTGTGGGCGGGCATACTGAACATCGAGGCTGAGGCCACCGCGGGTGATCATCCGCAGACCAAGGCCCGCTGAGGTCGCGATGGCCTCTCGGACCTCGCCAAATTCAAGCGGGCCGTTCTGACCGATACGGCCACCATCCACAAAGACATAGGGAGCAATGTTGAAGCGTGACCCCTGCAGGCGTTTGCTCAGCTCGAGCGACGCCAAGAGGCAGCTATCTCCCCCGATCAGGCCGTAGTCAAAGCCGCGCCCATAGACGGATCCACCAAAACTGCACTCCGCGCTCGCCCATAGGCTCTGACCGCGCGTGACCACCTGCCCGCTTAAGTCCAGTTTCAGGTTAAATGACCCTATGGGCTGATCCCGATAGAGGCGCGCGGTGAGATAGGCGGCCTCGGCCGAGCCATAGGACCGGCTTCGCAAGGGGTTGTCGGCATCCGTCGCCTCGAGCCCCTCTAGACCCTTCACATAGGACAGTTCCAGCAATGAACTGGCCCCCAATCGGCCTGCCCAGTCATAGGTCATGCCGGCATTGAAGGTGCGAACTCGATCCTTGATCAGGGTGGCCCCGAACAGATCGCTCGAACTGTCCAGCGCGGCGAGATCGAAATTAAGAGCAAGACTTTTTGCCCGTGACCGATAGAGCGGCACCTCTAGGCTAAACCGGCCCGTGCGTTCTAGCCCTCGATATTCGAGCGCGCTCAAAAACCCTGACACGGCCTCGGTCTTCGACTGGGACGCCAAAATAGAGGCCACGATCAAACTGGAACCCACCGGGGCGCTATAGGACAGTGATCGATAGTCATAAGCGCCATCAACGCGGCTGATGCGGTGGGAAATGTCTAGCCTGTCTCCGACGAAGACCAATCCGTTGGCTGCGATAGACAGACCCATCTGGTTGCGGCCGAACTCTTTCCTGAGCCGATCGTCGCCGGACAGATTTAGCTCGAAACCCTTGGTGTCGATGACGACCACAAGGTCGGCGGCTCCCTCGACCGTCTTGGACGGCCGAACAATGATGGAGGGCGTAATGCCATTGAGGTCATCAATCCCCAATATCGACCGCTCAAGCTCGTAGGTCCGAACGGGCCCGGCTTGGGCCACGGCCCGCAATCTTTTGCGAACTGTGGAGGCGATGCGGGTCGCGCGCGCTATCGACAGACGATCCTTAAACTCGACATCAATCTGGTCGATCGTTCCTTCAACGACGAGAATCCGTACCCGTCCGTTTTCGGTGGTCTGCACAGGCAGAAGGGCCACCGTCAGCGCGAAACCCTTGCTGACATAGAGCGCCGATATCTTATCAACGAGCCGAGACAACTCTCTGAGCGTGACCCTTCGCTGTTCAAAAGGGGCGGTCAGAGACACGATCTCTTCGGGGCTTAGAGCGGTGACACCGTCTAGCGTCACACCCTCAATAACAAAGTCAATCTCGTCTCCTTCTGGGGAGGCTGATTTCCGATCAATCGTGAAGGCAGGCTGTGATGTGCTTCTCGATAAGGGCGGCGGCTGGGCCTGTTTGTTGTAGGAGCCGGGTGGAATTGTCACAATTCTTTGGGCTGTTACAGGGGTGGAGAATGACACCGTAACGATGCTAACCAAGCTGACCATCGTCCACTTTGCCCGTTGGCTTGCCATAGGAGAGATCAGGTCCCGACTCGAATACCATTTAAAATAGTATTTTAGTAAAAACCACGATGGACGTCAATAAACTGTGAATTCTAGGACCTGTCACCTGTAAAGGCGGCGCGTGTCGGCCGTAGACCCAACTTCGAAACTGAGATTTGTCGTTCTCGCTGGATAGCGAGAGCAGTGGCGCAGCTAAGAGGCCAACTCTTAGAGACCGGCGCCAGAAGGGTCCAAGCAGATGAAACAGCAGACGAATGGCTATTGCGTGCGAACCTAAATCAGGCGTTTGATCTGGGGGATAAAAACCTTTGAGAAAGACCCCTTATGAAAAAACTAATCCTCGCAGGTCTGGCCGGTCTGACGGTCGCTTTCGCTAGCAGCATGGCTCTGGCGGATGACAAAATGACTGTAGACGCAACTCCGATTGCCGATCTGGCCGCTAAGCCGGAAACCAAAGCGATCTTGGACAAGGAAGTTCCAGGTCTGACAGCCCACCCCGCTTTCGAGCAGTTCAAGGGCATGTCGCTCAAGGCCCTTCAGCCTATGAGCGGGGGCGTTTTGACAGACGAACAGCTGACAGCCGTTCAAGCGGACTTGGACGCCTTGAACAAGGCGGATAAGCCCTCTCGATAGTTCAGGCCGGAGCAATTTTCTACACGCTCCGGACCGCAATGCCCCCCATCTCGGAGACCTAGATGGGGGAGCAATGTCTGCGACACCCTGCCCCGTTCGGTCGAAACAGCCGTTAATCCATTAGGATTGATGAGCATTTCATAATATAAAATATCCAAACAATTTGCGGGGCATTGGGGCGGGTTATGGTTTTTGACGAGACATATCATTCAACACTGAAAAAGTTTGAAATCGGCCAAGAGGATGTTGATCGTATCCGAGCCGTTGGCCCCAAGCTCATGGCTGAAATTGAAGACCATCTGACCCTGTTTTATACGTGGATGGCAAAACACGATGAATATCAGGTGTTTTTCGCCAATAGCCCTGAGCGCCTCAGTCGCGTGCGAGGCATGCAAGCCTCCTACTGGCGTTCATTTTTTGAAGCGAAATTGGATGAGGCTTGGTTCCATGAACGGCGCCACGTTGGTGCGGTCCACGCCCATATAGACCTCCCCAACGAAATCTA
>JBEGOG010000040.1:0-9578 GCA_041182125.1 Pseudomonadota bacterium | reverse complement strand
CTTCTAAAGGCGACGAAAGGGGAACCGGCCCAAGCTGAATGCGTCCGGTTGGATCTGTTGCGGCGCTTTGGATCGGAGCGCTCTTCGCAAGCACTTCCTGCCCCAAACCATTCAGCGCGTCCGCGCCCCTCTCTGCTGCAACGGCCCCTTTCACGGCTGAGGCTGCCGCCATCTGCAACCCAATGGCTTCAGCGGCACTCTGTTTCGGCGCTGAAGCTTGCGACGCCACCTCAAGGGTTGGAACCCCCAAAGGCGCATCGGGGGAAGAGGTGTCGGACTGATCGACGGGGGTCGCGCTTCCAGCGACAGACTGCAGGCCATCAAGGGCTGCGGCTATGTCGATGGGGTTAGCTGTCAGGGCCTGCTGTCAGGGCCTGCTGTGCCGCCGCCTTCGGCGCTGTGGCTACCGCCTGCGCGGGCATTTGCACCATCATCATTTGAGCGAGGGCCTGATCAAAGGCATCCAGCCTCTCAGCCTCATCGCCTTCGGCCAAATCGGCTTCAATGGCCGCAGATTGGTTTTGAAGCGCAACGCCCTTGGCCACTGCGTCATGCCCACCGGCACCGGCCTTTTGAGCCGGAAGAATAATAGGCAGGATCTGGGCGTAGTCAGTTTGCATGGCGCGGACTGGGCAATTCATTCGAAGTGAGCCGCGCATACTGCACGTAGGGTTCTGCCTCCTTAGAAGCAACCTTCGCGCCAGTTTTTAAATAAAATGTAAGAGATTGATTTAATTGAATTTATATAAAGACTGACCGAGCTTGGGCATCCGTGTCTCGGTGAATTTTGCCGCCTAGGCGCGCTTATGGCCGGGCAGGCACTGCCGCGCCAATAGCCCCTGATGCGTATGGGCAAGATCTTCCGTGGTGGCACCGGCCTAGGCTCGTCTGGGCGATCCAAAATTTGGCACCAATATTGCTTCTTATATAGGGCCTCATTAGAGGTTTGGGAGCGTTCCTTATGTTATTCAAGGTTTTGGGCTGGATGGGCGGTAGTCAAAGCTGCGGTTTTGCGCAGTTTGCCCGGTCATTTTTGCCGGGCGGCCTCGCTCTGATTATTGGTTTGGGGGTGAGGTAGCATGTCGCTTTCATCAATTATCAGCATTGCTGCCTCGGGCGTTGCCACGGCGCAGACCAGTTTGCGGACGGTTTCGGATAATATTTCGAACGTCAATACCAAGGGCTATGTCCGCAAGATCGTCGAGCAGACCTCGCTCACTAGTGATGGTCGCGGGCAGGGCGTGGCGGTTGATCGTATCCGTCAGGCCGCGGATGCTTATCTTGAGCGCGCTGCCTACACGGCATCGGGAAATTTGGGCGAGGCTGCGACGCTCGCCCAAGGGTTCGACCAGACCCAGGGGCTTTTTGGAGACCCCTCAAGCGACACGTCTTTCTTCAATCAATTGGACAGTATCTATAGCGGCTTCAACATTGCTTCTGCATCCCCTGGATCGGGATTGGGGCGCAGTCAGATCGTTTTGGATCTTCGGAATTTTCTGTCTGATGCGGCTCGGATAAATAGTTCTATTCGAGACTTGAGATCCGAAGCCGATACGCGCCTCACCTATAATGTCGATACGATCAACAACCTCCTGAAGGGCATCTCGTCTCTGAATACGGATATTGTTCAGGGTAACTTGACCAATGGTGACGCGACGGGTTCTGAGAGCCTTCAGCGAGAGATGATCAAGAAGCTGTCCTCCTATATGGACATCAAGGTCTCCACCCGCCCCACCGGTGAAGTGCGGATCATCGGTGGTGATAATATTACTTTGATCGGTGAGGGACCGGCTCAGTTGAGTTCGGTTCTGCAGCCTTCGGGTTTTGGTGACATCAAAGTGACCCCCTATGGGGGAACGCCAATGCTGCTGCAAAATCATATCTCGTCTGGCGAGATGTTCGGCCTCATTCAGCTTCGAGATACGGCACTGCCGGGTTTGATGAACCAGTTGGGCGAATATACCAGCCATGCTGTAGAGGAATTGAACCGTAGCCATAACGCGGCATCTTCAGTGCCAGCGCCTCAAACCCTAACCGGCCGGCCGACGGGCTTTTTGGATCAGGCCACGGCCTTTTCGGGCTTTACCGGTAAGACCACGCTCGCCGTGGTCAATGGAACAAACACGCTTGTTAATTCCGCCGTGATTGATTTCGGGGCCGGAACCATCACCAATTCTACGCCCGCCAGCGTAACCCCTTTTACGGCATCAACCTTTGTTGCGGCTTTCAATACGGCCCTTGGGGGAACCGCTACGGCGAGTTTCAACAATGGTGCTCTCTCCATCACCACGGCGACCGGGCAGGGGCTGGCCTTTGATGATACCAACGTCACCCCTGCGAGCTCGAAAGCCGCGAGGACCTTCAGTCACTATTTTGGGATGAATGACCTCATCACATCGACCAGTGTGACGAGCTACGATACGGGTCTGACCTCTACCAATAATCATGGTTTCACTTTAGGGGACGAAATCGCCTTCAACCTTTCAGATCCGACTGGGCAACATCTGATCGATGTCACCGTTCCCATTCCAGCGGGTGCGCAGATGAGTGATCTGTTGAGCGCACTGAATTCCGGTGTCACGGGCTATGGGAGTTTCGCTCTCGATTCAAATGGGCGTCTAAACTTTTCGTCCACCACGACAAACCTTTCGGTCCGTTCAGATAGTACGCAGCGCGGCACAGGCGGTGTCTCAATGAGCGCGCTCTTTGGTATTGGGGATGTGCAAAGATCGCTGCGAACTGACCAATATGAAGTGCGCTCCGATATTGTTCAGGACGGCAAATATCTTGCCTTGGCAAAGCTGGATTTGACGGCTGCCGCGGGGCAACCCGTCTTAAAGATCGGCAATGGGGATGGGGCAAAATTGCTGGCGCGGGCCGGAGACGCCAAGGCCTATTTCGATAAGGCTGGGAGCCTGTCCTCCGGTACCTATAGCATTTCTGACTATGCTGCCCAATTTGCAGGAAGCTTAGCGCGGTCGTCTGCCCAGGCTGAGAGCGCGCGTAAAAGTGCCGATGCGGTTAATACGGCAGCTGAAGATCGCCGATCAAAGGCGGAAGACGTCAATATTGATGACGAGTTGATAAAGTTGACCACCTATCAACAGGCGTTCAATGCGTCAGCCCGTATGGTAAGGGCGGCGGGTGAATTGTACGATGTGCTGCTTGGCATGGTAAATTAGGGCTGAACAATGGATCGGGTTTCAACCACAAACTCTTATAATGTTGTTTTATCTGGTATTTTGCGTGCTCAGCAAGCCCAGAACGAGGCCAATAACCAACTTTCGACGGGCAAGAAGGCGACGGACCTTCGTGGGTTTTCATCCGACTCACAGACCCTCGTGGCCGCCAGAACGCTTAAGGTTCAGAGTGAATCCTACATCAAGCTGAATGAAAATTTGAGCCGTAAGCTCGATACTCAAAATATCTACCTGACGTCGACGGCCGATAATGCCGATGCGGCGAGGCAATCGATTGCCAATGCTATTGCGAACAATACGGGCACCTCATTGATGGAAACCCTGAAGCTGCAGTTCTCTGCCGCCGTGGATTCTTTGAATGGTCAACATGAGGGGCAATATCTGTTTTCAGGGTCTAAGACCTCGACACAACCCGTGAGTGCGACGGCGATGTCTGACCTAGCGTCACCCGCAACGGTCGCTTCGATCTTCCAGAATGATGCCGAGGTTCAAACCAGTCGGCTGAATGATGCGACATCGGTCACAACAGGTGTGACGGCCAGTGACATTGGCACAGACCTGATGACCGTGTTCAAGAATATTCAAGACTATTATGTCGCTAATACGGTGACTGTGCCGGGGCCGCCAGCAACGACCACCTATCCCTTTGGATCAACCCTAACGACCGCTGAAACGACGTTCCTGACCACGCAGATGAAAGGCCTTGCCTCGGCCCACAGCGGGTTAACCGATCGCGCAGCGCTCAACGGCGCAGTATCCAACAGTGTCGCTACCACCATTACGTCGCAGAAGGCCCGCGTCGATGCGATTGATAGCATGACCTCTGACCTGTCGGGCATCAATGAGGCCGAGACCGTGTCTAGACTTCGCTTGGCGCAGCAGGCCGTCCAAGCGGGCGCGCAGGTCTTTCTCGCCCTGAAGAGTTCATCCCTGCTGAACTATCTCAACTGATTGGTGACTACGGGGATTGAACGGCTCAGAAACCTCGCGAATTTCATCCAAAACCGCTATGGGAACAGTGACGCCCATAGGCAGGCAAGAAGATGACCCTCACGACCCTTGATATGACCCTTAGCCAAGACGCTGCCAACGCGATTGCCGTCGCGCGCGAGGCTGTGGGCTTACCGTTGGGAACAAGAGTCGTCGTGGCCATGTCGGGCGGGGTCGATTCCACTGTCACTGCAGCGCTGCTCAAGCAGGCGGGCTATGATGT
Organism: Pseudomonadota bacterium; assembly: GCA_041182125.1. GTDB lineage: Bacteria > Pseudomonadota > Alphaproteobacteria > Caulobacterales > Caulobacteraceae > CAISGS01. Next base: position 5,165 of record JBEGOG010000040.1, on the reverse strand, counting down.
GGTCGGCGTCACGTTGCAGCTCTATGACCACGGCGCGGCGATCCAGAAAAAGGGGGCCTGTTGCGCGGGCCAAGATATTCATGATGCCCGCACAGCGGCCGAGCGGATCGGCATTCCGCACTATGTCCTCGATTATGAGAGCCGCTTTCGCCAAGAGGTGATTGAGGACTTTGCCGACTCCTATCTACGCGGTGAGACCCCCATTCCCTGCATCCGCTGCAATCAAACGGTAAAGTTCCGGGACCTTCTCGACATGGCCCGCGATCTTGGCGCTGAGGCGATGGCGACGGGACATTATGTGCGCCGCGAGGAGGGGCCCCGGGGTCCGCAGCTGGTTCGTGCCATCGATCCGGCCCGTGACCAGAGCTATTTCCTCTTTGCGACAACGCCAGAGCAGTTGGCCTTTGTTCGGTTCCCCCTCGGCGGGCTGCCCAAGCCTGAGGTGCGCAAGGTCGCGACGAGCCTTGGCCTTGCCGTGGCGGATAAGCCCGATAGCCAAGACATCTGTTTCGTGCCCGAAGGCAAGTACGTCACCCTGATCGACCGCTTGCGGCCTCATGGGGCCTTGCCGGGAGATATTGTTCATCTCGATGGCCGGGTCTTAGGCCAGCATGAGGGTGTCACCCGCTATACGGTCGGCCAAAGACGCGGCCTGAACGTCGCAGTCGGCGAGCCCCTGTTTGTGGTCAAGATCAATCCAGACCAGCGTCAGGTCGTGGTTGGGCCACGTGAGGCCCTGCTGACCCGTGCCTTGCGCCTGAAGGAAACCAATTGGCTTGGGGATCAGGCTAGCCTCCTCGAGGCGGCGGAGGCTGGGCAGCCGGTCCTTGCGCGCGTCCGCTCGACCCGTGAGCCTGTTGCTGCGCGGCTTGCTATTATTGATGGCGCTGCGGTTGTCCTGTTCGATGAGGCTGAGGAAGGTGTTTCTCCTGGGCAGGCCTGTGTTCTCTATGATCCGGCGAGCGGCGGAGAACGGGTGCTTGGCGGGGGCTTCATCGAGTCGACAACGGCGGCCTATTCCAACCCTTAGCCTTGGCTTGCGCTGCGTCATGGGTGGCAAGCTTGTAGCCGTCTATAGAATGCAAAACCCGCTCGGAGATCATCACCATGTCCGTTTCTGATCCTATCGTCATTGCCTCCTATGCCCGCACGCCGATGGGAGCGTTTCAAGGCGGGCTTTCGAGCGTCAAGGCCACTGCGCTTGGCTCGGTCGCCGTCAAGGCCGCGCTCGAGCGCGCCGGGGTGCGCGGGGATCAGATCGACCAGATCATCATGGGCTGTGTTCTGCCCGCCGGTCTGGGGCAGGCCCCAGCGCGCCAAGCCGCCTTGGGGGCAGGGCTGCCCTTGAGCGTCACAGCGACCACGATCAACAAGATGTGCGGCAGCGGTATGCAGGCAGCCATCATGGCCTTCGACGCCTTGGCGGCTGGCTCGTCAGACATTGTGGTCGCAGGTGGGATGGAGAGCATGAGCGGCGCGCCCTATCTGCTGGCGAAACATCGCGGCGGTGCCCGCATCGGTCACGATACGGTGTCCGACAGCATGTATCTCGATGGCCTAGAGGATGCCTATAGCCCCGGAAAGCTGATGGGGGTCTTTGCCGAAGAGGCAGCGGCGGCCTATCAGTTCAGCCGTGAGGCGCAAGACGCCTATGCCGTTGAAAGCCTGACCCGTGCGCGGCGGGCGGTGGAAACCGGAGCCTTCAAGCGCGAGATCGCGGCGGTCGAGGTCACGACGCGCAAGGGGACCGACATTGTCGACACGGATGAAGCGCCCTTAAAGGCAGATTTGGCTAAGATTCCAACGCTCAAGCCAGCCTTTAGCCGCGATGGCACGGTTACGGCGGCCAATTCCAGTTCGATCTCTGATGGCGCGGCGGCCTTGGTCATGACCCGCGCGTCGGTGGCGGAGCGTCTGGGCTTGACCGTTGTCGCCCGCATTGTCGCCCATGCCGCCCATGCCCATGAGCCCGGTCTTTTCACCACAGCCCCGGTCCCGGCCATTCAAAAGGTCTTGGCCAAGGCGGGCTGGTCGGTCGGTGATGTCGACCTGTTCGAAGTGAATGAGGCCTTTGCCGTCGTGGCTATGATCGCCATGAAGGAACTGGCCATTCCCCACGACCGGATCAACATCAATGGCGGGGCCTGCGCCCTTGGTCATCCCATCGGGGCATCCGGTGCCCGGATCTTAGCGACCTTGCTGTCCGCTCTGGAGGCCAAGGGAGCCAAGCGCGGCATTGCCAGTCTCTGTATCGGCGGTGGCGAGGCCACGGCCATTGCGGTTGAGCGCGTTTCTTAGAGAGAGTTTTGCCATGCCAAGCCAACCTGCTCAGCCCAGCGCCGTGGTCGATAATGCGCAGCGTCAGCGTTACGAACTCGCCGTCGATGGTAGCCTCGTGTTTGCGGACTATCAGCGTCAGGCGGGCAAGGTCGTCATCACCCATGTGGAAACACCCGTCGCCCTTAGAGGTCGCGGCCTTGCAGCGGTCTTGATGCGGGGGCTGGTGGATGAGGCCCAAGCGAGGGGGCTAGAGGTCGTTCCCATCTGTAGCTATGCGCAGGACTGGATGAGGCAAAACAAGCCTTGACCCTTACGGCCCAGTAGTTTTTACTACTTTAAGTTTTTAAACATTAAATAATACCCCGGATATAGATAGGTCTCGCGACATAGTCAGTCGCGACGCTTATCAGGGGTATGTGGTGCACGATCGCCGCATTCGAAATTTGGAGGGGTTGAAGGCGACTGGAGACAGTTCACGAGTCTTGAATCTCGTCTCGGTTTGGTCTCAATCAGGCCACCTGCCGGAATATTCTGAACAGCCCCTGTTCGAGAACCGGCGGCTTAATCGCGCTCTGATTCTCAAGCACCGTTTGAGAAATAATGAGCAGGATCTGTTCGATTCCCCCCATTATGTGGGTACTAAGATTTTGCTCCCGATAGACGACCGTGATTGGAAGTTGGGTGGTCGATTTGTGTTTATTGGGCAGAGAGACTATTTGACAGTCTTGTCAAATACATTTGGTCAGTCAATTGTAAACTCCCAAAGAGATCGCGATATACTAGATATATTGGCGTCTTCTCCCTCTTTAGATCCATTTTTGCTAAAAGAAATACTGGTTAAAAACAGTGTAGTTGTTTCCTCTTGCTATTTTGAAATATCAAAACCAGATGCTCACGCAATGAATTCATTCCTGAAGCAAGAAATTTCGAAACTTGTGGCGCATATCAGCCTGGGTGGCGATAATATTAATGCATATACGGAAAAACTTGCAAATAAGATCATGTCTGGTCGTATCGATGACGGTTTGGAACATTTAAGGGTTGCTTTAAATCTTCCTGTTGAGGATTTTGAAGATGGTATTTTTTCATGGAGAGGTTTTTTATATTATAAATGGAGTCAAATTAATCTTTCCAGAAAAATGTTGCCTGTTATGGACAGCATCATGAGTTTGAAACCCGTCGGATTGGTTTCGGATCATAAAAAAAAGAAAATCAGAAATTCAAAAATGGAACTTAATAGAATAATTCAGAATACAATAAAGGATGTCTTGGGAACGCTTTCCATTTACGATGAGTCTTACAAGTCTCTCGTGATCGGAAGTAACCCTGTTATTTTTAGAGATTTCCTTATTACGGCCCCAAGTTTGTTTTTGAAGTTGGGGTCTCAGCTTGGAATGATGAACTATATCTGTAATTTTTGGAACTTCAGATGTGATCCGAAACAGTCTGTAAGCGCTATGGACGCGGATGAGTTGACAGAACTTTTGGCCGAGTTTCACGAGGGCTTGGTCTTTGACAAGAAGGTGCCCGAGGGCGCCTGGTGATGGTCTCAACCGCCCAGCTGATCCTTGGCGAAATCCAGCTCCATCAGCTTTAGCCGTTTGATCTCATCGCGCAGGCGCGCAGCGGTCTCAAACTCAAGATCGGCAGCCGCGGCCCGCATCTTGGTCTCCATATCCTTCAGTGTGGTCTGGAAGTTGGAGCCGAGGAACGGCTTGGACTCTTCGGCCACGCCCACGGGGATCGTGACCCTGTCACCCTTTTCGTAGGGGCTGTTGAGAATGTCCTTAATGTCGCGCCGCACGCTCTCCGGCGTAATGCCATGGGCGATATTGTAGGCGTGCTGCTTTTCGCGGCGACGGGTGGTCTCGGCCATGGCCCGTTCCATCGATCCCGTGATCCGGTCGGCATAGAGGATAACCCGGCCATCAATATTGCGCGCGGCCCGGCCGATGGTTTGGACCAGGCTGGTCTCTGAGCGTAGGAACCCTTCCTTATCGGCATCGAGAATGGCCACCAGACCGCATTCAGGAATGTCCAGTCCCTCGCGCAGCAGGTTAATCCCGACCAATACGTCATAGGCCCCAAGACGAAGGTCTCGGATGATCTCGATCCGCTCCATCGTATCGACATCGGAGTGCATGTAGCGCACCCGCAGGCCTTGCTCGTGCATATATTCGGTCAGGTCTTCGGCCATCTTCTTGGTCAAGACCGTGACCAGTACGCGCTGGCCGAGCAGGGCGGCGCGGCGGCACTCGTCGATCACATCATCGACCTGGCTGGCCCCATCCTTGGTCACGGGGCGGACCTCTACCGGGGGATCGATCAGGCCCGTGGGGCGGATGATCTGTTCGACAAAGATGCCGCCGGTCCGTTCCAACTCCCACTTGGCAGGTGTGGCCGAGACATGGACGGTCTGTGGCCGCATCGCGTCCCACTCTTCGAATTTGAGCGGGCGATTGTCCAGGCAGGAGGGCAGGCGAAAGCCATATTCGGCGAGCGTAAATTTGCGGCGATAGTCGCCCTTATACATGGCCCCGATCTGCGGCACCGTCACATGGCACTCGTCGGTGAACAGCAGGGCATTGTCGGGGATATATTCAAAGAAGGTTGGCGGCGGCTCTCCCGGCATCCGCCCGGTGAAATAGCGCGAATAGTTCTCGATCCCGGCGCAGGAGCCCGTGGTCTCCATCATTTCCAGATCAAAGATCGTGCGCTGTTCGAGCCGCTGGGCTTCAAGAAGTTTGCCATTGGCCAACATCCATTCAAGGCGGTTCTTCAACTCATCCTTGATCGAGATCATCGCCTGCTTCAGCGTCGGGCGCGGCGTCACATAGTGGCTGTTGGCGTAGATCTTCACCGACGGCAGGTCGGCGGTCTTCTTG
>JBEGOG010000039.1:0-9262 GCA_041182125.1 Pseudomonadota bacterium | reverse complement strand
GGCCATACCAACCATGCCCATATTGTTACCCCGGCGCGAGGTCTCTGGGCTGGACAGGCCACGAAGGGCTAAAATGAACAGGACACCTGAAATCAGGTAGGCGATGGCGGCGATATTGGCGTTCATGTGCGTCGTCGCCCCTATTTCTGCTTTTTCTTGTACATGGCCAGCATCCGCTGCGTGACCAGAAAGCCGCCAAAGATGTTGACGGCAGCAAAGCCTGCAGCCAGAGCGCCCGCGCCCTTGGAGATCCAGACCGAACCGGTCGCTTGAGCGCCATCAACGCCATGGGCGGCAGCGGCCAGCATAGCGCCGACAATAATCACCGAAGAGATGGCATTGGTCACGGCCATCAGCGGCGTGTGCAGGGCGGGGGTGACGCTCCAAACCACATAATAGCCAACAAAGATCGCCAGCACGAAAATGGCCAGACGGAATACGGTGGGATCAACGGCTTCCATGGGTCTAGGTCCTCTTGAGCGGAGACGTGGAATAGGTAGCACTGGCAAAGCGGATCAATCCGTCGGCATCATAATCATGCCGCTCGGCGACCACATGGCCAGACTGGTTGCGATAGACCAGAACATGGTCTTCGAGCCCCTCGCAAACCCCGATGGGATCGAATTTGAGATTACGCACGCGCGGCAAGGCGGTGCGGACATAGAGCTCTAACGCCGACTTGCCATGCAGCTTGCCGTCCTCGGACATGCCTAGACGGGCGACAAAGGGGGAGTGGAATTCAACCTCATCGGCATAGAGCGCCAAGATGGCGTCTGCCTCACGGCCATTCCACGCGGCGAACCAGCGTTCGGCCTTGGTTTCCATCAGGATCGTCCTCGCCTAGGTCGGCTTGAAGGCGGGATGCACGATGGCCCCGCCGTGGGTGAGGGCCGAAGCCTTGAGAATTTCATCGTCCAGATCCGCGCTAACCTTGCCCTCTTGCAGGCCCAAGAGACCAACAAAGGCGAAAAGGTTGCGGGCATAGAGCGCGCTGGCATCGGTCGCGATCCGTCCGGGCAGGTTGGGAATGCCCATGATCTTGGCCCCATTGGCAGTGATCACAGTCCTATCCAATTCCGCACCAACCACATTGCCGCCCTGCTCGATAGCAAGGTCAACCAGCACGGAGCCGGGCTTCATCGAGGCGACCTGTTCAGCACTGACCAGCTTGGGCGCGGGACGACCGGGGATCAGGGCGGTAGTGATGACAATATCTTGCTTTGCAATGTGGCTGGAGACCAGAGCCGCCTGCTTGGCCTGATAGTCGGCGCTCATTTCCTTGGCATAGCCACCAGCGGTCTGGGCGTTCTTGAACTCTTCGTCCTCGACGGCCAAGAATTTGGCCCCAAGGCTTTCGACCTGTTCCTTGGTGGCGGGGCGCACATCGGTGGCGGTCACAACCGCACCCAAGCGCCGGGCCGTGGCAATGGCCTGAAGGCCAGCGACGCCGACGCCCATAATAAAGACCTTCGCCGCTGCGACGGTGCCCGCTGCCGTCATCATCATGGGTAGGACGCGGCCATAGGCTTCCGCCGCCTCGATCACAGCGCGATAGCCCGCCAGATTGGCCTGAGACGACAGCGCGTCCATGACCTGAGCACGGGTGATTCGCGGCACGAATTCCATGGCAAAGGCGCTCGCGCCCTTGGCGGCCAGCGCCTCGATCATGGGGCGGTCACTATAGGGGTTCATCAGGGCGACGACGATCGCGCCAGACTTGAGGGCTGCGATCTCTGCATCGGACGGACCGCGAACCTTCAGGACAATATCCGCCGCCGACAGGCTCGCGGGGCCCGACGCCGCAATGGTCGCGCCGGCAGCAGCATAGTCCGCATCAAGAATGGACGCAGCTAAGCCGGCACCCGTCTCTACGGTGACACTATAGCCAAGACCAATCAGCTTTTTGACGGTTTCCGGCGTTGCCGCAACTCGGGTTTCCCCAGCGCGTGTTTCCTTGGTGACGGCGATTGTCGCTGTCATTCGGTTTCCCCCGGCAGTCATGAACAGTGGCGGGGAGGTTAGGGAAGGAATTTGCCTATTGTCCAGCCCGTATCGGCAATGGACGCAAAAAAATGCTGCGTCGCATCATATAGGCCGCATATGAAAGCCCACAGGCCGGGGCCTTGGGGCCCCAATCGCTGGATCTAGTGAGCGTTAGGCTTTTCACGCAGCAGGATGATGCCGCCGACCGTGACAACCACTGCAGCAATAAAGCCGGGCAGGAAGCCTGCGGTCGTACAGAACCAAACCACGAGCGCCACGAGGCTGGCCACGAGCGCCAAGCTGCCCCACTTGGTCAGCGCCATAAAGGCGTCATAGGTTGAGGCCTGCTCTTGGATGTCCATAGCGCCGCGCTGATAGTCGTTCTTGTGATCGGCAGAAGGCGTGGCCATGGTCAGTCTCTTTGGCAAGTCGTTGAACCTATGGCTGGCACTTATACCATTCAGCGCCGCGCCTCAAGCGTGACGACCCGCCGCAGGACCTTGCGATCCATCTGGTCTTTTCCGCCATATGACTTAGGACAGGCTTAGCACCCTAACGGAGTTACCCCATGAGCCGCTCCATCGCCCGCGCCCTGCACGGGATCATCAGCCTCGCCACCGCCGCCCAGAGCCCTAGACGGCGAGCCATGACCCTTTCGCGGCTGGTGGAACGGTTGGACAGCTCCGCAGCGACCGCCATCGAGACCGACCGGGGGCCGCTGAAGGTTCTGCCGCTGCGCGGGCCCCATCTGGCCGCAGCCGCCCTAGACTTCGACAATGAAGAGCCTGAACTTTTGACCTGGATTCAAGAGATCGCAGCGGGCGAAGTCCTGTGGGATGTGGGGGCTGCGACCGGCCTCTTTGCCATGTATGCCGCCCTCAAGGACGGGGTCGGAGTCTATGCCTTTGAGCCCAAGGCGACCAGTTTCGGCGTTCTTGTCGAACATCTGGCCCTCAATGGTCTGGGCGAACGGGTCTTTCCGCTCTGCGTAGCCCTATCGGATGAAACCGGCCTGACCCGGCTAGAGCTCGCCGCCATGGCCCCGGGCTCGGGCGGCAACTCCGTCTCCGGCGCGCCTAACCAGTTCGGCGAATATAACTCGGTCTTTAGCCAAGGCGTCCCGGCCTACCGGATCGATGATCTGCGCGCCGCCTTCAATCTGCCTGCGCCGCACTATCTGAAGATTGATGTTGACGGGGTCGAGGGGGCCATCTTGCGCGGTGCCACAGCCACCCTACCGATGATCAAGTCGGTGCTGGTCGAGGTTGAGGGCGACAATGCCCGTGAGGCCGCCACCCGGATCGAGCCGCCCCTATTCGCGGCAGGCTTTGTCGAGGACACCTCCGTGCGCACCACCGGCTCTGGCCGCAACCGCCTCTATCGCAATCCAAGCCCTAAACGGGGCTAAGCCCTCCGCTACCGGCGCAAAGAAAAACCCCTCCGGCCAAGACCGGAGGGGTTATCTATGTCAGCATCTGCTGCGGCCGAGAGCCTACCAGTTGTAGCTGACGCGCGTGTACATGAACCGGCCGTTGAAGCCGAAGGGCGAGAAGCTTGGGAAGCCAACAGGGCCATTGGTATTGACGTTGACCGGGGTCATGTTGGGATATTCATCGAACAGATTGTTCGCACCAACGGCCAGATTGACCTTATCCATCAGCTTATAGCGGGCTTCGAAATCCACCAAAGTATGAACGCCGGTATTGTAGTCCAGCGTTGCGGTGTTGTTGGGGACCAGAACCTCGCCATAGCGGGTGGCCTTCAAGGTGGCGCCCATCTTGTCCTTCGACCATTCGGTCGTGAAGACGAACTTTTCTTGTGGCGTGCCCTCTTCGAAGGTCAGACGGTTGCTACGGGCGAAAAGCAGAGGCGGCACAGGCAGGGCCGACAGCTGGCTTGTGGTTGGCAGGCGCGTCACTTCGGTCTGGTTGAAGTTCCCAGCCAAGGTGAAGTCAAGCTTACCCATCGCATCGGCATCAAGACGATAGCGCGCTACGATGTCGAGGCCCTTGGTCGTGGTGTCCACGCCGTTGATGAAGAAACGCGCCGCGCCCAAGGCACCGCCCGCTCCCGGAGGGTTGATGAGCTTGTAGATCGCGACCGCCGTAGCCGTACCGGTCGGGGCACCTTGGATATTTTCCGACAGCACGATGCGGTTGTTGATCTCGATATAGTAGGCGTCCGCGGTCAGCTCGAAATTGCCTGCCTGATAGACGAGGCCACCGGCATAGTTGTTGGACTTTTCAGGCTCCAGAGCCTTACCGCCCAGAGCCCCTGCCGTGGCGCTGGTCGCTGGGAAGGTGCCAACCTCAACCGGGGTAGAGATGCCATTGATGGCGATGAAGTTGGTCGAGGTCGCCGTGAAATATTGCTGCTGGAGCGAAGGCGCACGGAAACCGGTCGACACTGCACCGCGAAGGGCAAAGGCGTCGTTAAAGTCATAGCGCGCGGCGATCTTGCCGGTGCCGGTCGAACCAAAGTCCGAATAGTCTTCATAGCGAACCGCGATATCGACGTCGAAGGCCTTGGTCACTTGCGTGTCCAGATCCGCATAGAGGCTGAAGGAGTTGCGTGACTTGTCGACCGCGTTTGCGGGCTGGAAGCCCGGGAAGCCTTGAGCACCGGCAGCCTTACCAGCGACGCCACCGAAGATGTAGGAGGGCGCTGTGCCCGCCGTGATCTGGTAACCTTCCGAGCGATATTCAGCGCCGAAAGCCAATTGCGAAGGCGCGGCAAAGCCCAGCGAAACAGGACGGCTAAGGTCCAGGTTCGCGGTCAGCAGGTCATATTCCATCGCGCCAGCATCGAAGGTGGTCGGCGAGGCCGTACCCATCGAGGCATTGACGGAGTTTTCGACACCGTACTGGACCTTGTTCTTGCCGTAGCTGAGGCTTGCATCAACGGCAAAGCCAGACAGGTCACCCTTCACGCCGCCGCCAGCAGACATGTCATCAATGTCGGTCGTGATCAGGGGCAAGAAGCCATTGGGGAAAATCGCGGTGACGTTGTTGGCATTGGTCGCCAGACGCGGATTGGCGGCGCTGTCACCGACGCGGTTTTGATAGCCGAGCCAGCCATAGGCCTCAAAGCCGTTGGAGAGGGGCTTGCCAGCATTGGCATAGAGGGTCGTGCTCTCAACGCGCGGATCGCCATAGCGTGCCGTAACCTTGAAGGGGACGGTGCGTGGGTCGAGGTCCGAACGGTTGGTGGGGTTGCGGAAGGCATAATCGGCCGAAACGGTCAGAAAACCGTCGGTGCCAAGCGGCAGACCCTGCCAGCCGGACAGCGTGTAGACATTACCGTCATGAGCGGTGCGGCCGTTCGGGTTCCGGGCCGTCTTCACTTCGGTATTGTACTCACCCCAGCTGGCGGAGATGCCGCCGCCGTGGCTGGCTTCGCGCAGACGCAAATTGATCACACCGGCGATCGCGTCCGAGCCATATTGGGCCGAGGCACCGTCACGCAGCACTTCGACGCGGTCAATGGCGACCGCTGGAATGGTGTTCAGGTCGACCGCTGCCGAGCCACGGCCGATCGAGCCGTTGACATTGACCAGAGCTGAAGAGTGGTAACGCTTGCCGTTCAGCAGGACCAGAGTCTGGTCAGGGGCAAGGCCGCGCAGGGTCGCTGGACGAACGCTGTCGGTACCATCGGTAATGGCGGGGCGCGGGAAGTCCATCGAAGGAATGAGGTTGGCAAGGGCTTGACCCAGCTCTGGGGTCGCTTGCTGGGTCAGGGCGGCGCTGCCGACCACGTCCACAGGGGCGAGGGTTTCAAGCTTGGAGCGCTTGGCAACGCGCGAACCGGTCACGACCAGCTCTTCAACATTGCTCGAAGCCGACTGAGCATGAGCGTCGGTGCCCATAGAGCCCAAGATCAATGCGGGAGCCGAAAGGCCCGCAATAAGGAAGGTCTTATAGTTCATGGAAAATCCCCGGTGTTACGCGCCGAGGGCCAACATCGCGGCGATCAGGAGCCACAGCTCCGACTGACCCGCTTGGCCTTGGTCGCTTATCGGGGTCCATTTGGGACCGATAGTCGCGGCTTTCAACTGCCGATCCGTTTTGACAGGCAGTTGAAAAAAGACCGTTGCAAAAATGTCAAATTGGCCAAGAGGCCAGCAAACCGCGAACGGCAGCCACAAAAGCCAGCGGCTGATCGATCATCACATGATGGTCAGCGTCGGGTATAGCGACCTTTTTAAACCCAGCGGGGACCTTGGCGAACATATAGTCCATGGTCTCTTGGCCCATCAGATTGGAGCGCTCGCCCCACATCAGAGCAACAGGGCAAGCCATGTTTTCCAGAAGGTCACCGAGGTCGCCGATCTCGAACCGGCCCCACATCTGGGGGTCAAATTTCCAAGACCAGCCCTCACCCGATCCATCCTCGAGCGGCACGGGCTTAAGCGAGGTGCGGGCGATATAGTCGGCAATATAGAGGTTCTCGCAGCCCTGCGGCGGGGCCAGGCGAAACCGCGCCAGAGCCTGGTCGAGGGTTGGGTAGACCTGCTGCATCGGATTGCGCGGCGGCGGGCCTCTCCAGCGCTTTTCCGGCGGCTGAACACTGGAATCCAGCAGGACAGCACCGCGGATCTTTTCCGGGAAATGGGTCGCGCAATACATCAGCGGGAAACCGCCAAAGGAGTGTCCAATGATCAAAGGCCTTTGGCCATCGGCCTCCAACTCAGCGGCATCGACAGCCGCGAAGATTTCCTTGGCGAAGATCTCGCCCGTATAGGCCTCGCGCCAGCCTGAATTGCCCATGCCGGACCACGAAAAGGCCGCGACCCGATAGTCCTTGGCCAGCATCGGCGCGGTAAAGGCCCACCAATCGGCATGGGCGCCATTGCCGTGCAGGAGTAGCAGGCCGGGCTTTCCAACCTCGCCCCAGGTCAAGAGCTCAATATCAACCCCCTCGACCGCGATCATCCGCCGCTCAGGCGCATCAGCAAGGGCCGCCTCAAACCAAGCCGGAGCCTCCGGCTTAGCACCGGCAAAGGGGGCCAAGGGCGAGCGGATGGATTCGGGCAAAGCCGCCAGTTGGGCGCGTCTTGGATCTTCAGTCATGGTTCAAGCCCTGTAGGGTCGTTTGCGCTCATGGTCAGTGCGCTGTTCGATCACTTTGAAAATGCCGGTGCCGGTCAAGATGGTACGATCACCGCACCAGACCCGGCCTCGGATCGTAAACATATCGGCCTCTTGCAACACCACTTCCCCCGCGCCCTCAACCCAGTCGCCAAGCTTAGCTCCGGATAGAAAATCGCAGGTCAGGCGGACCGTCACCCACCAGTTGGACTCCTTGGCCGACACCGCATGGCCCCAGGCCATATCGGCAAAGGTCATCATCATGCCGCCATGCGCGTTCATCATGCCGTTGGTATGGTGCTCTTCGACCAGAAAGGCGCGGCGGTAATCGTTGGGACGATTATATTCATAGAGCGGTCCGATCTGACGGCCAAAACCCCGGTGCCAATTGAGCAGGCTATAGCCTTCTGGGATCACATGGCTCTGACCCGGCGTAAGTTCGTCAGACATTCGGTTCGGCACCTCTATTTCGCGCCCCCTGACTAACTGTCGATGACAGAAAGGCAAGCCTTACCCTAGGTGAGGCAAGATCACGCGGTCAGTCCAACCGCCTCAAGGGCCGCCGCCTGTCGCTGAGCGAGCACAGTTTCATCGAAATCAGCCAGCGAGGCCTCAAACAGGGCCCGCCAATTGAGCTCGGCCCCCAGATGCAGGAACGCTGCGCCCAGACCTATGGCGGCGCGGTCCATAAAGACAAATTCGCGCGGGATGGTGACCGGGCCCTTGTCCTTGAGGGCTTGGCGCACAGCCATAGCTTCGGCGCGGCCATAGTCGCCGGGCGCGACCCCGTCGGCGACGCTGCGCACCCGGTCATCGAGCAGCGGCCCATAGATGAACCGCGCCCAGACATTGAGCACATCGATCAGATCATCGCTCAGCCGAGTAAAGCCCCAACTATGATAGGCCTGCGCCTGCCCGGCCCGATCATTGGTCAGAAGGCTGCGATAGAGCAGCACCACACCGGCAACAAAGCGCGGCGGGAAGATCCGAACACAGCCAAAATCGAGCAGGTTTAAGCACCCTGCACCCGGCGTGAAACTATAGTTCCCCAGATGGGGATCACCATGGATGACGCCGAGCGTGGTCATGGGCGACCACCAGGCCTCAAACAGTTGCTGGGCAATGCGGTTGCGGGTCTCGAGCGGCGCGGATTTGAAGCTCAAGAGCCCCTTGCCGTCGAGCCAGCCCATGGTCAGGAGCCTGCCGCTCGACAGTTCCGGCACCGCCTGAGGGACGGCAATGTCCGAACGGCCCGCAAAGAAGGTGCCATAGAGCGCCATCTGCTTGGCCTCGCGGCCATAGTCCAACTCCTCGCGCAGCCGGTCAGCAATCTCGTCGGCCATCTGGCTCGGATCAATCGAGCTTTCAATCCGGCGAAAGAGGCCAAACAGGGCGCGAAGCTGACCAAGGTCACTCTCAACGGCACTCAGCATGTCCGGATATTGCAGCTTCACGGCCAGGGATCGGCCATCCAGCCCCACCGCCCGGTGAACTTGGCCGAACGAGGCGGCCGCCGCGGCCTGCGGTTCAAACTGGGCAAAGCGAGAGGCCCAGTCTGGGCCGAGCTCTGCGGCCATCCGCCGCCGCACAAAGGGCCAGCCCATGGCCGGGGCGTTGGTCTGCAGCTCGGCCAGCTCGGCGGCAAATTCGGGCGGCAAGAGATCCGGTACGGTCGCGAACATCTGCGCGGCCTTCATCAAGGGCCCCTTCAGATTGCCGAGCGCCGCGCGAAGGGCCTTGGCGTTGCGCAGATCCGCATCGCCGCCGCCGAACAGGGTGTTGACCCCGTAGGTCGCCGCCGCCCCGGACAGTCCAACCCCGACCTTGGCAAATCGGCCCAGTCGCCCGCTCAGTCGATCGCGTTCTGGGTCCTGCACCATGGGATGGGTTTCCGCCCTAAATTACGCTCAGACCAGAGCCTCAAACGCATCGATCAAGCCCTCAAGCCGGGCACAGCCCTGTCGCCAGAAGGTCTTGTCGCGCGGGTCCAGCCCAAAGGGCTTCAGAGCCTCTACATAGGTCCGCGTCCCCCCGGCGGCGAGCAGTTCCTCATAAAGAGGCGCAAAGGCCTGCGGATTTTCCCGCCGCTTCTCCATCAAGGCCCCGACCAGCAGGTCCCCAAAGGCATAGGCATAGACATAGAAGGGGGCGTGGGCGAAGTGGGTCACATAGGACCAAAAATGCTCATAGCC
>JBEGOG010000038.1:0-9635 GCA_041182125.1 Pseudomonadota bacterium | reverse complement strand
CCTGCGCGAAGGTGACTAGATCGCGTCGCTGAATGTGTCCTTCAGGATCTTCTCAAGCCAAGCCTGATCGATCTCGTCAAAGGCGGCAGGTTGATCAGAATCCACATCAAAGACCGCGATCAATTGGCCTTGAGCGCCAAAGACCGGAACAACGATCTCGCTCTGGGATCGGCCATCACAGGCAATGTGACCGGGAAAGGCATGAACATCCTTGACCAGCTGGGTCTTGCCCGTCTGAGCTGCCGTTCCGCAGACACCCCGGCCAAAAGCAATGCGCAGGCAACCGAGAGTCCCCTGATAGGGCCCGACGACCAACTCGTCCGGCTCCCTGATAGGGCCCGACGACCAACTCGTCCGGCTTAACAGGATCAACACAATAGAAGCCGGTCCAGAAATAGGCCTCGAAACTGTTGGCCAACATCGAGGCGACGGTTGCCATCCGCGCCGTGAGGTTGGTCTCGCCCTCCAGAACCGCCGCAATCTCTTGCGCGACCTCGCCATAGCGGGCCGCGCGATCGGCAGATAATATCTTGTCGTTAAAGGCTTCAGCCATGGCCTATCCCAACAGTCCTGAGGTCTGGAGCAGGGTCCACACCCCGATAGCGGCAAAAAGGCCTGCCGCTGCCATACGCACGACCGCCATGGGCGCAACCTTGGTCGCGGCCTCGCCCAAAAGTACAGCCGGAACATTGGCCAGCATCATACCCGCTGTGGTTCCTGCTGCCACCCAGAAGACCTCATGATATTTCGCGGCCAAGGCGACCGTCGCGATTTGGGTCTTGTCGCCATTTTCGACGAGGAAGAAGGCGATGGCTGTCGTGGCGAAAATGCCGAACTTGGGGGGCTTTGCGTCTAACTCTTCAGCCTTGTCCGGCACCAAGATCCAAGCGCCCATGACCAAGAACGATGCCCCGACCACATAGCCAAACCACTTAGCGGCCAAGATACCAGAGACGAAATAGCCGAGGGTCGCCGCAAGCCCATGATTGGCGAGGGTCGCCACCAGAATGCCCAAGATGATGGGGATAGGACGCTTAAAGCGAGCGGCCAAGAGGATGGCCAACAGTTGGGTCTTGTCCCCAATCTCGGCCAAGGCGACGACAAAGGTCGAGATCCAAAAGGAATGGTCCATAGGCCAAGCTCCTGCGCCCCAGCGGTGAACCCGCAAGCGCGTCTCGTTAAGGACCGCGTGGCCCGAGTTGAGGTGGGCATAGACTAGGCAATCTTTGGGTTCAAGGCGCATGAGACGCGCAGACCCACCCCGTTGAGCGCTGATAACCAGGGCCCGTTATCGAGGGGGTATGCGAGAGATCCCGAAGCACGGTAGGGTTTGATGATCATAGGAGCCCTACATGACCCGCTTGGCCATCATCACCACCGCCCTCACCTCAAGCTTGCTGGGCCTTAGCCTTGCCTCGAGCGCGGTTGGGGAAACGACCTATCTGACCGCCGCCCATATGGTGGACCCGGTCGCAGGACGTTTGGTGGACAATCCGGCGGTGGTCATCGAGAACGGCAAGATCAAGGCCGTCGGCACCAAGACCAGTCTCGCCGCACCCAAGGGGGCCAAACGCATCGATCTGGGGACCAAGACCATCATGCCCGGCCTGATCGACATGCATGTCCACATCACCTCGCGGGCGGATATGCACGGCTATCGTGCCTTGGCTGTCACGCCAGTGACCGAAGCCATCAGTGGTGTGGCCAATGCGGCCATCACCCTTCGCGCAGGTTACACGACTGTGCGCAATGTCGGGGCTGGCGGCTATGCTGATGTGGCTTTGGCCGAGGCGATTGAGAGCGGTGAGGTTCCTGGCCCAAGGATCATCCCCAGCGGCCCAGCCATTGGGGCCACCGGGGGCCATTGCGACGATAATCTGCTGCCTCACACCTATAATATTGTCGGAGAAGCCGTTGCCGATGGACCCGACGCGATCCGCGCCATGGTCCGCAAGGTTCACAAATATGGGGCCAAATCGATCAAGTTCTGCGCGACCGGCGGCGTCTTTTCCAAAGGCGACACGGTCGGCGGCCAACAATATACGCTCGAAGAAATGACGGCTCTGGTCTCAGAGGCCCATATGCTTGGCCTCAAGGTCGCCGCCCATGCGCACGGGGCCAGCGGCATCAAGGACGCCATCCGCGCAGGCGCAGACACGATCGAACATGCCAGCCTTGCCGATGAGGAGGCCTTCGCTCTGGCCAAGGCCCACGGCACGGCCTTTTCGATGGATATTTACAATGACGACTACATCCTCAGCGAGGGTGAGAAGGTCGGAATCTTGCCGGAGTCCTTGGAAAAGGAACGGATGATTGGCCTCAAGCAGCGCCAGACCTTTCAGGCCGCCTTCAAGGCCGGTGTGACCATGGTCTTTGGCACAGATGCGGGGGTCTATCCCCACGGCGACAATAGTCGTCAATTTGCCAAGATGGTGGAATGGGGCATGACGCCGATGCAAGCCATCCAAGCGGCCACCACGGTTTCAGCCAAGACCCTGGGCGACCTCGGGGTGGACATTGGCTCAATCGCGGCTGGAAAGTCGGCTGATATTATCGCCGTAAACGGTGATCCAACCGCAAACATCAAGGCCCTAGAAACAGTGACCTTTGTGATGAAGGCTGGCATTCCATTCTAGGCGCAAAGGCCGCGATGGGGTGAGGGCTGACTTGCCATGTCCGATTGATATATTTAGTGAATTATAAATATCATTAACAACCTTGTGGCCGAAAGCTCTATCATGGGGCGCAGGCCCATTGAATAACCGCCAATCTGCGACCGAGTTGATAAATGAACGACCGCACCGTCCGAAATCTAGCACAATTGGAATCGAGCGCCTCATCCGCGCGGGTCCTGAACCTGCGGGCCGTACAGATTCGCTCCGGCCAATCGGAAGAATATTCAAGGTTTCCACTCTTTCAAAACGCAGCCCTGAACCGCGCCATCATCACCAAGCACAGGCTTAGGGGCAATGAGATGGACGCCTTTCCCTATGCGCGAAACTCGGCCACAAAAATCATTTTGCCCATCGAGGTCAGCGACCTGCGCATGGGGGGGCAATATGCGTTTGTTGGTCAGAACAACTTTAAAGAAATTCTTTGCAATACGCTAAATACGCGCATCCAAGATCTACGCGCAGATCTCGCGGTTTTGCAGCTCCTCGACGAGTCGCCGTCCCTCGATCCGTTCCTCATCCGCGAACAACTCGCGCGTCAAGGCATCAAGCCAGCCCGTTGTTATTTCGAAATTTCGGATGCGGACACGGCCCGCATGTTTGCCTTTGCGCAAAAGGAAATCGAAGCCCTCGTTCGGATGTCCGTGGGCGAAGATGGCAATGTGGCCTACGCCGGAACCCTGGCTCGAAAACTTCTGGCAAACTCTGCCGATAGCGACCTGGATCCGCTAAGATTGACCATGCAAATGGATCGGATGCAGTTTCAAGAAGGCATTTTCTGCTGGAAAGCGTTTATCTATTATAAATGGCAATTGGGTGACATGCTCCCCAAGCTTCCAGAAGTTTTAAACCAAATTGAAAAGATTCAACCCCGCGGCAACTTGGATGATGAAACGCGGGTCTATCTTGGAAATGCGCGCATAAATCTGCGTAAAAAGATAATTGCCGCTGCGCAGAGCGTCAAAAGTACCATAGCGGTCTATGACCAGTCCTACGCGCGCATGACGCAAGATGGCAGACCCGGGGACTTTAGGGACTTCTTGATTACGGCCCCTGAACTGTTCGCTCAACTCGGCGAGCGACTGGGGGCCGTTGACCATGTTCTGAGCTACTGGAGATACAAATTCCCCAATGGCCGTCCCCCCATCATCAGTCCTGATGAGCTGACCGACGTCTTTATGGATTTCGAGCAGAGCTTGAACTTCCCGGACGTGCCGGTCGAGAGCAACATCGTGCTCAACAGCTAGTTCTCGTCTAGGCCTTAAAAAATCCATTGGCCGCAGGTTTGAACGGGAGATAACCCCGTTCGACCATACGCCGGGTCGCCTCGTAGGCCTCTGACAACTCCTCATAGGCCTCGCGCAGTTTGCGAAGCTTCGTCACCTGATCGGAATTGAGAGAATTGGGCACTTGGGTCTGTGTCAGAGCCTCCGCAACCCAAGCCGCGCGCGCCAGTGCAGTGGCAGCGGCCAAGCGCTGGAACTTTTCTGCATCGGCAAAGCCGAGCATGCGCGAGATAACCTCGCGGTTTGCAGCGAAAACCGTGTAATCAATCTGCTCCAACTGTCCGCGCAACCGGCGCTGGGCCGCGGGGTCTGAATCAATATCCGGCTCAAAATGGTCATTTCCTGACCGGCGATAGCTCGATGACCTTGACGTAGACATGAATTTTTCCCCTCTCCTAGAGGCGACATCAGACCGGTGAACTGTCTCACCTTGAGCCTAACAGAAACTTAACCCGTGCGAATACACGAAAGTGCAGAGGTCCAGTCCACAGTTTTTATTGGCATTGCCAAAGTCAATAAAACAAACCGTCTAAACAGTATTCCAGATCATTTACAGATCGCCATTTGACCAATTGCCACACACTATCCAACCAGATCCCAGCGAATATATTGGAGAAACCCGTGATTAATCTACTTAGTCGTGCTGGATTATCTGCGCTATCCATTAGTGGTGTTTTGTTGGGGGCAAGCGCCTCTGCTCAAACCCTCTATGTCAGGGCGGGAAAACTGGTTGATCCGGCAATGGGAACAGTAGCCAGCGATCGCCTCATCCAGATCGAGGCCGGGCGCATCGTCGCCGTTAGCCCCTACGCTGCACCGCCCAAGGGATCGGCCTTGACCGATTGGTCCGCCTATACGGTGCTGCCCGGCCTTATCGACATGCACACCCACATGGTCGACACAGAACAGTCGAGCAATGTCGCCGAGCCTTTACTTCATAGCGCCGCCGAGATCGCGCTGCTCGGTGCCAAACATGCCAAACAGACCCTCGCTGCGGGCTTCACCAGCGTTCGTGACGTCGGCACCTTCCGCGCCTTTGGCGACGTTGCCTTGCGTGATGCCATCGAAGCAGGTTGGGTCGAGGGGCCGCGCATGGTCGTAGCCGGGGCCTATCTGACTGTTCCGGGCGGCGGCGGCGAGGTTACAGGCATGGCCCCCGATGTGACCGTTCCTGCCGACATGCGCGTTGGCTTGGTCAGCGGTCCCGAAGAGATGAAGGTCAAGGCGCGCTACCTGTTTCAACGCCGGGTGAACTTCCTCAAACTGATTGCCACCGGCGCTGTGCTGGCCGCAGGAACCGAGCCCGGCGCGCCCGAACTGACCGAGGACGAGGTCCGCGCGGCAGTCGATGAGGCCCGCCGCAACAACAGCTACGCCATCGCCCATGCCCACGGCGCAGAGGGCATCAAGATCGCCCTGCGCGCGGGTGTGCGCTCCATCGAACATGCCAGCCTGATTGATGACGAAGGCATTGCGCTGGCCAAGGCCAAGGGTGCTTGGCTGGTCATGGACATCTATAATGGGGACTATATCAACCAGATCGGTGCCCGCGACCATTGGCCCGAAGAGATCCTGCGCAAGAACCGCGACACCACTGACCTCCAACGCCAAGGCTTCACCAAGGCCGTCAAGGCTGGGGTCAAGATCGCCTATGGCACCGACGCCGGGGTCTATCCCCATGGCAACAATGGCCAACAGTTCGCCTATATGGTCCGCTACGGCATGACCCCGATGCAGGCTATCCAGTCCGCGACCACCGTCGCCGCCGAACTCATGCAACGGTCCGCCGATATCGGATCGGTCAGCCCCGGCCATTTCGGCGACCTCATCGCCGTCAAGGGCGACCCGCTCATGGACATCAGCCTGCTCAGCCGCGTCACCCACGTCATGAAGGGCGGCGTGGTGGTTCGGTAGATCACCGGCCTAGACCAGCGGCGGGCGAACCGGGCGAGGGCAAGTCAAGACGGGGAACAGCAAAGCCGCAAGGGGCGAAGATTGGTAGGCCTGGAGGGACTCGAACCCCCAACCAGACCGTTATGAGCGGTCGGCTCTAACCATTGAGCTACAGGCCCCCAAGTTGCGGGTGCAGGGCGAGTTAGCACGACATGACCGTGTCATAAAGGCCCGGTTCATGTTCGAGGGATTAGCTTTTTCATATGGACACGGTTGTCGTCGGCCTGTTGGCTGGCGTGGCCCTTTGGAGAGACGCTCATGACCCCTGCTCACCCCCACCCTTTCGTACGGCTATCGCGGGCTGCCAGCCTTGGCCTGCTGCTGACCGGCATGGCGATCGGTGCCGCCAGCGCCCAGACCCAGCCCACAGCCCTTCCTCTCTTGCACCTCAGCGCCTCTGGTGAGGTCAAGGCGGCTCCTGATCGCGCGGCGATCAGTGTCGGGGTCCGGACCCTCGCACCGGCGGCCGCGCAGGCCATGGCTCAGAACCGCGAGCGGATGGCCAAGGTGATGGCCACGCTGATAAAACAGGGCGTGGCGGCGCGGGACATTCAAACCTCGGCCATCGATCTGAGCCCGCAATATATCTATGTCCAGAACGAGCCGCCCAAGCTGACGGGCTATCAGGCTTCGAACGCTTTGACGATCATGGTCAATGACCTGCCGCGCCTTGGACCGGTGCTCGATGCCGTGGTCGAGGCCGGGGTCAATCAGGTCAATGGCATCAGCTTTGGTCTCAAGAACGCCCAAGGGTTGGAGGACGCCGCGCGGCTAGCCGCCGTCAAGGCACTGAAGGCCAAGGCCGATCTCTATGCCGGAGCGACCGGCCATCGCACGGTGCGACTGGTCAGCCTGTCCGAAGGCGGCGGCAGCCCTGAGCCTCGCCCGATGGTCATGATGGCCATGGCCAAGATGAGCGCGGACAGCGGCTCAACCCCGGTATCTGGCGGCGAGTTGACCGTCCGGATCGATGTCAGCGGGGACTATGCGCTGGTCCCCTAAGGCCCAGCCATAGCCCTTAACTCTGGGGCCAGAGCCCGGCCTTAGCGAAGGCGGACTTCAGGCGGATTTGAAGCTCGCGACCGGGCAAGGCGTTCTGGGCCTCCATCGAGACGGCAAAGACCAGATCCCGGTCCGGGCTATAGAGCCGTCCGACCCACCAGCCGACATTGCGCGAGCCATCGGCGATGCTGGAACAGGTCCCGGTCTTGCCGCTCATCACGGCCTTACCCCGAGTCTCATCGACCATGATCTTGGTCACCGCGACCACGCTCGGTGCCTTTACAGGCAACTGGCCGCTATAGAGGCGGTACAGGAAATCAGCCTGTTGGCGGGTCGAGATGGCTAGGCCGCCGCCGACCTCTGGGCCAAGCCAGAACTGATCGACCGGACCTGTGGGATCGCCGGAGCCATAGTCCATGGCCTTCAGCCGCTTGGCATAGGTGTCTTGACCGATCTGGCGCGCCACCCGTTGGAACCAGGGCACCATCGAGCGCTTGAAAGCGGTTTCGAGATTGGCGTCGGTTTCCCACGACTTGACGGTCTGCGGGGTGCCATCCCACTTGATCACCTCGTCCGGCTTGATCACGCCCTCGTCTAGCCCGATCAGGCTGTTGGCAATCTTGAAGGTCGAACAGGGCGGCAGGGGCCTCATACAGACGACGTTGGAGCCGTAGACATAGACCTCTCGGCCCGTGCCCATGTCGGTCAGGGTCAAGCAGGTTCCATGCCCGCCGAAATTGGCATCAACAGCCTGGTTTAAGGCCTCGGCATTGATCGCTTCGGGCTTGGCGGCACCGGGCAAGAGGGCCTTTTGCGCGGGTGAGCAGGCGCTCATCGAGACGGCTGAGACCATCAAGAGGCTAAGGGCCGACCGGCGCACGTGGCAGTGGGTCACGGGACCATCCTTCTAAAACCGTCGCAGAGGGTTGCGGCACGGTTCACCCTACCACATCCGAGCGGGCGAGGGTTTGACGTGCCGCAACCGCCGCTGCAAATCGGTGCTTCGACCGAACTGCAGCTTTGGAGGGCTTAGACTATTTGCCGGTCCATTGCGGCGCACGCTTTTGAGCAAAGGCCATCGGGCCTTCGACAAAGTCCGCCGACTTGAACAGTTGGGCGACGGCTGGATATTTGAACTGGCCGCCGATGGCCTCTTCAAGCGTCTGTTCCAGACCCATCTGGATCGCCTGCTTGGAGGCGCGGATGGACATGGGGCTGCATTCGCAGATCATCTGAGCCCAGCGATTGGCAACCGCCATCAGCTCATCATGGGGCGCGACTTCGTTGACGAAGCCAAGGGCTGCACCCTCCTCGGCTGAGACCCGGCGCGCGGTCAAGATCATGCCCATGGCCCGCTTAAGGCCGATCTGGCGTGGCAGGCGATGCAGACCACCGGCCAAGGCCGCCAAACCCACCTTCGGCTCTGGCAAGGCAAAGACCGCCTTGTCCGAAGCAATGATCAGGTCGCAGGCCAGAGCAATTTCAAAGCCGCCGCCCATGGCGATGCCGTTGACCGCTGCGATCAGGGGCTTGGTCAGGTCAAAGCGCGAGGTCAGGCCGGCAAAGCCGCTGGGGGGAGACCCCATCTTACCGCCCGTCGCCTGGTGCTTCAGGTCGTTCCCGGCCGAGAAGGCGCGGTCGCCAGCGCCGGTGACAATGCCCACCCACTGGTCAGGGTCGGCGGAAAAATCGTTGAACACCTCATGTAGCTCGAAATGGGCTTCGGAATGCAGGGCGTTCATCACCTCTGGGCGGTTCAGGATGATGGTCGTGATCGGGCCGTTACGCTCGACCTTCACATGTTGATAGGCCATGGATCGTTTCCTCTTTTGGTTATGGCTAAGGATATGACGGCTGCGACGCGGGCGGTCAAACCACCTTGAGATCGCGCTGATAGCGTTTCCAGTTTTCGACATAGTGCAGGGCCGAGCCGGTGAGCATCTGGATCTGGCCCTCGCTGACCTCACGCACGACCTTGCCCGGCGCGCCCATGACCATAGAATTGTCGGGGATTTCCTTGCCCTCGGTGATCAGGCAATTGGCCCCGATCAAGCAGTTGCGTCCGATCTTGGCCCCATTGAGGATGATCGAGCCGATCCCGATCAGGCTATTGTCCCCGACGCTGCAGCCATGAAGCATGACCATGTGACCGACGGTGACGTTCTTGCCGATGGTCAGCGGCGCGCCATTGTCGGTGTGCAGGACGCTACCATCTTGAATATTGCTGTTCTCACCAATCTCGATGGGATCATTGTCACCGCGCAAGGTCGCGCCGAACCAGATACTGGCATTTTTGCGCAGAATGACATTGCCAATCACCACCGCATTGGGCGCGATCCAATAGTCGCCTTCAGGCGGCAGCACCGGGGCCTTACCGCTCAAATTATAGACAGTCATTCCAACTCCCCGGGTTTCTTATAAAGTTCATGGTTAACCGCTCTGAAAGGCGCGTAGCATCATATTAGTCACGTGATTCGAGATGGCTATAGTCCTTCGATAGTCACGTGATCAGCCCGCCTCGCCGAGCCGGGCTTGGATTGGAAACAGCGGAGTGACGCGTGTTTCGAACAGGGTTCAGCCGGTCCCACGGACCGTCCCGTTCAAGATCGCAAGAAGGGCCCTGCGGCCCTGCCCCCAGCGTCGTCGCTGCATCCCATCCTCATCTGACCAAAGGGCGGTCCATCGCGGACGCGCCCTTTTTTATTGCCCTTTTTTCAGTCCA
>JBEGOG010000037.1:0-10357 GCA_041182125.1 Pseudomonadota bacterium | reverse complement strand
CAGCCTTCATCGTTGTTACCTCCCGTTTAAACGTCTGTTCGATGTTGCCGCGACGCTAGCGCAACCACCGACAAGCGCAAGCGCCCAAAGGGGAGCTTGTGATCTAGAAAGGCTTGGACGGGCTGATTTTTGACTAATGCAGACGCAGGGCGCGCTGGACTAGGCCTACAGCGCCCGAAAAGCGTAGGTCACCAACATTAACCGCGAGGGCAAAACAGACCTCACCGGGTTCAGCGACCGGCTGGTGCACAAAGCCCTTATGGGCGACGGCAATATCTCCGGCCCCATAGCGCTGGTGGCCATCATGATAGGCGCCGCAAAGGACTAACGTTACCTCGTCGCCCTCATGGTCGTGGCGGGGGCTTCCAGAACCCGGAACGATCCGCAACAGTTCGACATGGACGCCGTCAGCGGTCGGCTCGGCAAGGGCGAGGCGCTTAAGGCCGCGGCCACCAAATTTCCAACCGCTATGTTCCAGCGCATTGAGCGCGGCGTCGCGCACCGGGGCGGGCAGGTTCAGAATTTCAGAGAGGCCTTGACCGGCGGCCTTTGCCGCAAGGGCCGCGCGATGGTCGGCCTGATCTAGCCCAGCAATCTGAGCCATGACCCGATCAAACCCCTTGGCGCTCATCTCAACGGCCATTTCCTGTTCCAGCAGCGCGCCGCCGATGGCGTCTGCCTCGCTCGCGGATAGGTCATTTTCAGCAAAGACTGCCTCGTCCCGCATGAAGGCCGCCGTGTCGAGCAACAGCTTTAAGGCCGGTTGGGCCTTGGCCATTTCGGCGAGGGGAGTGAGGGTTGGGATCACGAAAGAAAGCCTAAACTCTGTGGGTTGGGCCCGATGATTATCGAGCGCGTCCTGAAACCATATGAACGTGACGTCGGGTTCTTCAAGGTCGGGTGACGATTTTCTCTCATTCCTCACCCTCCAGCCGCGATCGCAGGCGATTGAAGGCCAGCCTGAGCCGAGACTTTACCGTGCCAAGCGGGATACCCGTGACATCGGCGATCTGGCGATGGGTGAGGCCCTCATAGAAGGCCTTGCGGATCAGATCCATCTGTTCCGCGGGAAGGTCGGCCATCGCCAACCGCATTTGATTTTCCTGCTCTACGGCGTCAAGATGGGCGTCCGGGGCCGCCTCTGCTGACGGTAAGAGCGCTGGGTCATCGGCATCCAGCACCGCGCGCTGATCTTGCCGAAAGAGATCAATGCGGCGGTTGCGAGCAATGCGAAAGATCCAGGTGGCGACCGAGGCTTGGCGACGATCAAACAGGGCCGCTTTGCGCCAGACTGTGACCATCACCTCTTGCGCCAGATCTTCGGCCTGAGCCTGACCAAGTCCAAGCCGGATCAGATAGCCCTTCACGCGAGGGCCATAGTGAGAAAAGAGCGCGGCAAAGGCGGCGCGGTCTTGCTGAGCTCCCACCCGGTCCATCAGATCGGCGAAATGGGTGCGGTCTTCAGACAGGGGCGTCTCGTTAGCCGACAAGGGACAAATCCATCTAGGCCCTTGTTGCATTGGGCGAGAGCCGTTTAACCACCGGCTTAGCGGGCACACAATCACTGGCATCGAAAATTGGGCCCTAAAGACTGGGCCTGCGACCATAGACCTCGGATTTTGGAAGTTCGGCCTTATCTGTTATGAAGCCCGAACGGTCTTTACCCCGAACCTTGCAGGATATGGCCCCTTGGGCGTTACGCTAGATCTTTCGCGCGCGTCGGCCTCGGCCGTGACGCCAACGGCCCCAACCGGCCCGATCAACCTTGCGGGTCTGACTCGCGAGGGGATCAAGGCCGCCCTGATCGCCGGGGAGGCCTGTGCGCCCGATAAGGCCAAGATGCGCACGGCCCAGATCTGGCGCTGGATCAACCATTTCGGCGTCACTGATTTCGACCGCATGACCGATGTCGGCAAGGATGTCCGCGCGGTGTTGGCCGACCGCTTTGTCGTCGCCCGCCCCGAAGTGACCGAGCGGCAGGTCAGCCGCGACGGTACCCGCAAATGGCTGCTCAAATTTGCCCCGGGGGTTGAGGCCGAGGCGGTCTTTATTCCGGGCGTTGGCCGCGCCGGAGCGCTCTGTGTGTCCAGCCAAGTCGGCTGCACCCTCAACTGCACCTTCTGTCACACTGGCACCCAGCCCTTGGTGCGCAATCTGACGGCGGCTGAGATCGTCGCTCAGGTGCAGGTGGCGCGCGATGATCTGGGCGAATGGCCGTCTCCGGCTGAGGGGCGCCAACTGTCCAACATCGTCTTTATGGGCATGGGCGAGCCGCTCTATAATCTCGATGCGGTGGCGCAGGCCATGGATGTGGTCTCTGACGGCGAGGGCATTGCCCTGTCGCGCCGCCGGATCACGGTCTCGACCAGCGGCGTGGTCCCGCAGTTGGAGCCCTTGGGCACCCGCACAGGGGCGATGCTGGCCATTTCTCTGCATGCGACCAATGATGAGCTGCGTGATCAGCTTGTACCGCTGAACCGCAAATATCCGATTGCCGAGCTTTTGGCCGGTATTCGCGCCTATCCGGGCCTGTCCAATGCCCGGCGGGTAACGTTCGAATATGTCATGCTCAAGGGCATTAATGACAGCTTGGCCGATGCCCGCGCCCTGATCCAGCTTGTGCGAGGCCTGCCCGCCAAGATCAATCTGATCCCGTTCAATCCGTGGCCGGGCTCGCCCTATGAATGTTCCGACTGGGCGACCATCGAGAAGTTCGCGGCGGTGATCAACAAGGCGGGCTATGCTTCCCCAATCCGCACGCCGCGCGGCCGGGATATTTTGGCAGCCTGTGGCCAGCTCAAGTCTGAGAGCGAAAAGGTTCGCGCCAGCACCTTGCGCAAGGCCAGCCAAGACGAGCCCTTGGCGGACTAGTTCGATATCCGGCAACAGAGCAAAGCGCCATGTCTCCAGAAATTCAGGCCTTTACCAACGCGATCTTGATCGCCTTAGCCCACGGGGGGATCACCTTGGCGCTGTTGGCGGCGGGCGCAGCGGTCTATGCCTTTTTAACGCCCCATAAGGAAATAACCCAGATACGAGACGGCAATGCTGCCGCAGCCCTTTCCTTTGGCGGCGTGATCGTCGCCCTAGCCCTGCCCCTTGCCCTGTCCTTGACGGCTTCGGCCTCAGCCTTGGAAATTGTGCTGTGGGGCACCATGACCGTTGTGGTCCAACTTCTGGTCTTTCGATTGATTGACATGGTGTTTGCCGGATTGCCACAGCGGGTCGCCGATGGCGAGGTTTCAGCGGCGGCGCTTCTGGTCTCAGCCAAGCTTGCGGCAGCCATGGTCTTGGCTGCAGCGGTAGCCGGGTGACGGCCTAATCCATGACCTTTCCGCGCCTCCCCGATTGGCTGGTCTATTCGGCGGTGGTTGTGGCCGTGCTGGTGGCTGCGCGAGGTCGCCAAGAAAATGCTGACGCCCCACCGCCGCCGCCGATCAGTGCGGAAGAGGCGGCTCTGGCCACCGGAACCCTTTCGGAAACAGAGGCCGGAGAGGGCGAGGTCCTCGTGCCCAAGTCCCTGTCGCCCTCCGAGACCGGCACCGCCTTTTCCATCGCTCAAAGCGGTGTTTGGCTGACGGCGCGCCATGTCGTGCAGGACTGTCGGCAGGTGGCCGTGATCGTGGCGGCGGGACGCGGGGTGGTGGCCGAGGTGCGGCTCGACCCCCAAACCGACATTGCCGTTCTCCTGACCCAAGGCGGCACACCGCCCTTGCCGATGGCGACCGAGGCGCCTGCCGAGGCTGGAGCCCTGGCCTTCCACCCCGGTTTCCCACAGGGCTCAGCCGGAGAGGCCGCGAGCCGCTACCTAGGCCCACAGACCCTGCATGGCCGGGGCCGGGCCGCGCGCGATCAGCCGGTGCTTGGCTGGGCTGAGGTGGGACGAACAGAGGGGCTGAGCGGCTCTTTGGCCGGCCTGTCTGGCGCTCCCGCGCTCGATGCTGCGGGGCGAGTGATCGGCGTGACTCTGAGCGAGACCCCGCGCAGGGGCAAGATCTACAGCACCACACCCGCCTCCCTTGCGGCCGCCCTTCGATTGGCAGGCCCGACCAAGGCCGCGCCGTTCCCCGAGATCGCTTTAGACAGTGCCATTGGCGAGCCGATCACTGTCGAAAACTATGGCCGCGTCGCAGACGGCCTGCGACGGGACCTGCGTGTGGTCCGCGTCGCCTGCATGCGCGGCTAGATCGCCGCCCTATTTTACAGCCCGGTTGGCCACCAGATCCTCGACCACCGACGGATCGGCCAGGGTTGAAGTGTCGCCGAGCGATCCCAGCTCATTTTCGGCAATCTTGCGCAGGATGCGGCGCATGATCTTGCCTGAGCGGGTCTTGGGCAGGCCCGGGGCCCACTGGATGATGTCGGGCGCGGCGAAGGGGCCGATCTCCTGACGCACCCACAGGATCAGTTCCTTGCGCAGGGCTTCGCTGGGCTCATGGGTATGGTCGAGGGTGACATAGGCATAGATGCCTTGGCCCTTGATGTCGTGCGGATAGCCGACGACGGCGGCTTCGGTGACGCCGCTATGGCCGACCAGAGCGCTTTCGATCTCGGCGGTTCCGAGCCGGTGGCCCGACACATTGATCACGTCGTCCACGCGGCCGGTGATCCAGTAATAGCCATCCTCGTCGCGGCGGCAGCCATCGCCGGTAAAGTACTTGCCGGGATAGGTGGTGAAATAGGTGGTGATGAAGCGCTCATGGTCGCCATAGACGGTGCGCATCTGCCCAGGCCAGCTGTCGATGAGGCAGAGATTGCCCTCAATCGCGCCCTCCAGAACCACGCCCTCGGCATCGACCAGTTGTGGCTTGACGCCGGGCAGGGGCTTGGTCGCGGACCCCGGCTTGGTGGCCGTGGCGCCCGGCAGGGGCGAGATCAGGGCCGCGCCGGTCTCGGTCTGCCACCAGGTATCGACAATGGGACAGCGGCCCTCGCCGACCACGCGGTTGTACCAGAGCCAAGCTTCGGGATTGATTGGTTCGCCCACCGAACCCAAGAGTCGCAGGGACTTGCGCGAGGTGCGGGTGACTGGCTCATCACCCTCGCGCATCAGGGCGCGGATAGCGGTGGGGGCCGTATAGAAGATCTCGACCTGATGTTTGTCGATCACCTGCCAAAAGCGCGAGGCGTCGGGATAGTTGGGCACCCCTTCAAAGATCAGGGTCGTGGCCCCATTGGCCAGCGGGCCATAGACAATATAGCTGTGGCCCGTGACCCAGCCGACATCCGCTGTGCACCAGAACACCTCGCCCGGGCGATAGTCGAAGATCAGTTCGTGGGTGTAGCTAGCCCAGGTCATATAGCCGCCGGTGGTGTGCAGCACGCCCTTGGGCTTTCCGGTCGAGCCGGACGTATAAAGGATGAACATCGGATCTTCCGCGCCCATCGGCTCTGGCGCGCACTCGGCGGGCACGGTCTCGCGGGCGAGGCTGTAGGAGACGTCCCGGCCCTCAACCATGGTCACGTCCGCGCCGGTGCGGGTGATGACCAGAACGGTGGTGACGTCTGGGCAGGATTTCAGGGCCTCGTCGACATTGGCCTTCAAGGGAACCTTGCGACCGCCGCGCAGGCCCTCGTCGGCGGTAATGATCACATGGCTGTCGCAGTCTTGAACCCGGCCCGCGATGGAATCGGGTGAGAAGCCGCCAAAGACCACCGAATGGACCGCGCCGATCCGGGCGCAGGCCAGCATGGCATAGGCCGCTTCTGGGATCATCGGCATATAGATCGTGACACGGTCGCCCTTCTTGACCCCCCGGCCCTTGAGGACATTGGCCATGCGGCAAGTCTCTTCATAGGCCTCGCGATAGGTGATCTTGCGGCTCTGCGAGGGATCGTCGCCCTCCCAAATGATCGCCACAGCGTCGCCCTTGTCGGCCAGATGCCGGTCTAGACAGTTAACGGACGCGTTCAGCACCCCATCGGCGAACCAGCGGATGCGAAAGTCCTCAGCCCGGAAGGACACATCCTTGACGATGGTGAAGGGCTTGATCCAGTCCAGACGGGCGGCGACCTTACGCCAGAACCCGTCCGTATCGCTGGCCTCATGGGCCAGAGCCGCTTCATAGCCCGCTGCATCCATATGGGCCTTCTGGGCCCAAGCCTCGGGAACGGGGAACAGGTCATTGGCATGGGACATGGTGCGGGCCTCCGGCTTTTCTGGGTTGCAAAGGAGTATGCTGACCAAGGCGGTGGTGGCAAGGGCGGCTTGGCGGCGCGGATCAGGTGACGTGGTCGCCGCAGAGGTCTATGACAGGGGGAACGGAGACCTGACATGCTGCTTGCCCAATCGACCTGGCCCGAAATTGAGGCCTTTTTGACCCGCTCCAAGACGGTGATCATCCCCATTGGCTCGAACGAGCAACATGGGCCGACGGGGCTTTTGGGCACCGACTGGATGTGCCCGGAGATCATTGCCCATGAGGCCCAGAAGGATGCGGACATCCTTGTTGGCCCGACCTTTAATATTGGTATGGCCCAGCACCATCTCGGCTTTCCCGGCACCATCTCCTTGCGGCCCTCGACCTTCATCGCCGCCATTGGCGACTGGACCCGGTCGCTGGCGGCGCACGGCTTCGAGAAGATCTATTTCTTCAATGGCCATGGCGGCAATGTCGCCACCATCGAGGCGGCTTTTTCGGAACTTTATGCCGAGGCCTCCTTTGCCCGGCAGCCGCGGGGCTATGCCTTGAAGCTTCGCAACTGGTGGGATCTCAGCGGCATCAACCGGCTGGCTCAGAGCCAGTTCCCGGTCGGTCACGGCAGTCACGCTACGCCGTCGGAAATCGCCGTCACCCAGTGGGCCTATCCCCATGCCATCAAGACCGCCGACTATAGCCCAACCATCGCCCCGTCGGGCCCAATCCGCGAGGGTCTGGATTTCCGCGCCCGTCACCCCGATGGCCGGATGGGCTCCGACCCGGCATTGGCGACGCCAGAAAAGGGCGGCGAACTGGTCAAGGCTGCCGCAGCGGCCCTGATCACCGAGGTTGCCAGCTTTTCAGCCGAGCCCTTCCTGGTCTGAAACCTATTTGACCACGACCATGCCGCCTTCGACCACCACCGGCCAAGGGTTCAGGGACCGACCAGCGCAGGGGCCGGAGGTGCAAAGCCCGGTCTCGGGCGTGAAGAGGGCACCGTGGCCTGCGCACAGGACGTGATTGCCGTCGCGGGTCAGGTAACGGTCTGGCCCGCCTGACAGGGGCCATCCCGCATGGGGGCAGCTGTCGACATAGCCCAGGGTCTGGCCGCCGCGCCGCAGGATGAAGCCTGAAAACAGCGCCTCGTCTTGGCGAAAGACAAACCCCTTAGCGCCGGGCTCTGCCACATCGCTGAGGGCGCAGAGCACTGTGCCAGGCGGCGGCCTAGCGGGATTGAACGCAGGATCGTGCGAGACAAGCCGGGTCATGGTTGGGGGCCTAGCCGAGGGTTCCTAAGGTGACTTTCCACCCCATGATCTCGCTGCGCTCAAACAGGCCCGCAATGGCATAGGGGTCTTGGTCCGCAAAGGCCTGGACTTGATCGCGACTGTCGGCCTCGAAGACCAGAATGGATCCGGCCATGTCGCCGTTATCGGACAGGATAGGACCGGCGACCTTTAGAGGTAGGGGGTGGTCGCGCACATAGGCCAGATGGGCTTCGCGTGTGGCCATGCGCAGGGCGAGGCTATCGGCACGGTCGTGGCAGATCAGAACAAATAGGGCCATGATTATGATTTCCTTGGTGTGAACATTAAGCGTCGTGTTCGGGGCGAATGGGTCTGGATAGAAGCCTGTCGATGGCCCCGTCCAGATCGATCTCTCCGGCCAGCACCGCCGCGACGGCCTCGCAGATGGGGGTTTCGACCTTAAGCTTGGCGGCGAGGGCGCGAACGGCGGGGGCGGAGGCTACCCCTTCAGCGACGCTGAGCTTTCCGGACAGGGCCTGCGCCAAGCTCTCGCCCCGGCCAAGGGCTAGGCCGACACTCATATTGCGCGACTGATGGCTCGAACAGGTCAGGACCAGATCGCCCAATCCGCATAGCCCTGCTAAGGTTTCGGCCTCGGCACCCAGCGCGATCGCGAGCCGTGTCATTTCGGCAAAGCCTCGGGTGACGATGGCGGCATGGGCGCTGCGGCCCAAGGCGCGGCCTTCAACGACGCCGCAGGCAATGGCCAGAACATTCTTCATGGCCCCGCCCGCCTCAGCCCCGATCAGGTCTGTGGCCAGATAGGGCCGAAAGGTGCGCGTCCCCAGATGGTTTGCGAGCGCCCGGCCAAGGGCCTCGTCGGCGCAGGCTAAGGTGACGGCGGTGGGTAGGCCTCTGGCGACTTCCCCTGCAAAACTGGGGCCCGACAGGACGGCGATGGGCTGACCCGGCAAGGTCTCTTCGGCTACCTCGGTCATGAGCTTGAGCGAGCCCTGCTCGATGCCCTTGGCGCAAAGGATGATTGGGGTAGAGGGCTGGATATGGGCGGCAAGGGCGCTCAGCGTCGCGCGCATATGCTGGGCGGGCGGCACGGCGAGGATCAGGTCGCAGGCCGAAAGCTCTGCCAAATCTGAGCGGGCCGTGATGCTGCCCGCTAAGGTCACACCCGGCAGGAAGAGCCGGTTTTCGTGGTCGCCATTGATCTCGGCCGCCACCTCAGGCTCGCGCGCCCAAAGGGTGACGGGGCGGCCCGATCCGGCGCAGATCTGAGCCAAGGCCGTGCCCCAAGCGCCCGCACCTAGAATACCGACATGGGAAAAGGTCCCATTCGCTGTGGTCATGCCTTGGCCCCCTTGCGACTGGGTTTGTGGATCGGATTGGACGCGGCCATGGCCTCATCGAGGGGCCACCTTGGCCTCGCGGCCACATCCAAGGGGTCCGTCAGCCCAAGCAACAGTCTTTCGGCTCCGGCTAGGGCGATCATGGCCGCATTGTCGGTACAGTAGCGCAGCGGTGGGGCGGCAAAGCTGTAACCCTGCCTTTCGCAGACGGCCAGCAGGGCTGAGCGAACCGCGCCATTGGCGGCCACACCACCGGCGACCACGAACCGGCGATCTTGCGGCGCTCGATCTTGGCTGTGATCACCCATCGCCCGCTCGGTGCGTTCTGAAAGCTGGCGCGCAATCGCACCTTGAACCCCGGCAGCGAGATCGCGGCGCTCGTCCTCGGTGGTCAAGGTCACAGCAACCCGAGCAGCGGCGGTCTTGAGGCCCGAAAAGGAAAAGTCGCAGTCCTGCCGACCCAATAGGGCCCTCGGCAGGGGATAGCGGCTTGGGTCGCCGCCCTCGGCGAGCTTTTCGAGTGCCGGACCACCGGGATAGGGCAGGCCCATCGTCGTGGCGAGCTTGTCATAGGCCTCGCCGGCCGCGGCGGCCCTGGTGGTGCCCAGCCGCCGGCACTGGTGGTGCCCAGCCGCCGGCACTGGCCAATCTCAGCCACATCCAAGAGCTGGCAATGGCCGCCGGAGGTCAGCAGCAGCAAGAAGGGATAGGCGACGTCGGCCTCCAGCCTCGCCGACACCGCATGGCCCTCCAGATGGTTGACGGCCATCAGGGGTAGGCCGCGCGCTAAGGCGATGGCCTTTCCGGCTGACAGGCCGACCATCACCCCGCCGACCAGTCCTGGCCCTGCCGTGGCGGCGACGCCGTCCAGCTCGTCATAGCCCAGCCCGGCCTCGTCCATGGCGGCGCGGATGACATGGTCAATGGCCTCGACATGGGCTCTGGCGGCAATTTCGGGCACCACGCCGCCAAAGGGCGCGTGCTTGGCGATCTGGCTATCGATGATGCTGGACAGCACAACCGAGCCTTCGGGGCCTAGCCGAACCACCGACGCAGCGGTTTCGTCGCAGCTGGTTTCGATCCCCAGTACGGTTACAGTAGAGGTCAAGCGGGTGACAGCGGACGGGCTCATAGGTTGCGGTCTAGCCGCCTCTCCTGTAGCAGGCATAGATTGTCCCTCTGAGGTAGCCTTCCGCCCGTGCTTAAGCAACCTTCTGTCCGAATTGGCACTCGCGCCTCGAAGCTGGCCCTTACCCAGAGCCGCATGATGCAGGCCCGAATTGTTGCGGCCCTTGGCGGTGCGCCTGAGGATGCCGATCTGATCGCGCCGCTGGTGGAGATCACCACATCGGGCGACCGTATTCAGGATCGCCGCCTGCTTGAGGTCGGCGGCAAGGCGCTCTTTACCAAGGAAATCGAAGAGGCCTTGCTTGATGGCCGGATTGATTGCGCCGTTCATTCGCTCAAGGATGTGCCAGCAGAGTTGCCAGCGGGCCTGATCATTGCTGCCGTGCCAGAGCGTGAAGATCCGCGCGATGCGTTCCTGTCGCTGCATTATGACCGGCTTGAAGATCTGCCTAAGGGCGCACGTCTCGGCACGGCCAGCCTG
>JBEGOG010000036.1:0-9541 GCA_041182125.1 Pseudomonadota bacterium | reverse complement strand
GGCCATGACGCAGATTTTGATCGCCGACCTGTCTATGTCGCTCGATAATGTTTTGGCCGTAGCAGGGGCGGCCCGTGACCATCCCGTTGTTCTGGCCCTTGGCCTGTTGCTGTCGATCGCTCTGATGGGTGTCGCGGCCACTTGGATTGCCTATGTCGCCCTGCACATGATCTGGGACGGCCACCGCAAGGTGGTCCACGATCTGAATTGGCAAGCGGGCTATAATCAGATCATGCCCGGACCGATGGATATGCCGGAGATCAAGCCTTAGGCGGATGCAGACCAACGATCTGGCAACTGATCGCGAATGCTCCAGACCAATTCCATCGCATCAATGGGCTTGGGCACGTGGGCGCTAAATCCAGCCTTGCGATATTCCTCGATCTGATGGGCCAGATTGTTTGATGTTAAGGCAATAACCGGGGTCATCGGTCGATTCTCTTCACGCTCAAGTGCTCTGATGGCACGCGTCGCTGTCACGCCATCCATGACGGGCATCTGCACATCCATCAGCACAATGTCCCAACGGCCTTCCTTGAAGCGCTTTAAGACCTCAACGCCGTCCCCGACCAAGGTGATGTTGATGCCCAACTGTGCCAACAGGGTTTTGAGCACCAGTTGATTGACCGGATGATCTTCGGCGGCAAGGACCCTCAAGGGCGGCCCATTGAACAGGACCTGGCCCGAAGGCTTGGGTGCGGCCTCAGGGGCCTGATCACCCAATCGGGTCAGCGGCAGGGTCACCACGAAGGTGGCCCCCTTGTCCGGCTCACTGAAGACCCGAATGCTCCCCTTCATCGCCGTCACCAGTTCCAGACAGATCGATAGCCCTAAACCAGTCCCCCCAAAACGCCGCGTGGTGGAGGCATCCGCCTGCTCAAATCGCTTAAAAATACGGCTGGCTGCCTCTTCGGTCATACCGATACCCGTATCTTGCACGGTCAGAACTAATGAGTCGCCCGGACGGGCCAATGACACTCGCACCCCGCCAGTTGGGGTGAACTTGACCGCATTGGACATCAGATTATCGAGAATTTGTCGAAGCCGAGCGGCATCGCCCTGATAGACACCACGCGCGGAGGGTTCGATCTCGACCTCAACACTAAGCCCCTTGGCCTCAGCCGTAGCCCAAATCGCGTTTTTAGAGGACTTGAGCACCTCCTCCGGACTGAAGGGGGCGGCTTCAACCGTTAAACGTCCCGCTTCAATTTTAGCCAGATCGAGCAGATCATTTAATATGGCCAACAGGCCCATACCCGACCGCTTCAAGACCTCGACCCGCTCCGCCTGCACCGGCTCAAGCCTGTCGGCAGAGATGGCCTGCGCCAAACCGAGAATGCCATTGAGCGGCGTGCGGATCTCATGGCTGAGGTTCGCCAAAAAGGCCGTCTTAGAGTCGTTGGCCTGTCGTAACTTGCGGTTCAGCTTCCTGAGGGAATAGACCGCATAGCCCGCTGCTAAACAGATGATCAAGCCAAGAGCCGCTAAAAGCCATTGTAACCGAATGACCTTTTGCTGAAGCTCAGCTCCGCGCCTGAGTTCGCCGAGATCGGATTGAAGAGTATTGGTTAATTGATGGATAGATCGCCGGAAATCTGACGCCAATCGCCTTTGCGAATTGGTCCAATAGTCGGTCGTCAATGCTTGCGCCTCCAGAGCGCGCCCTTCATTGGCCAAAATCCCAGCCTGAATGAGGGGCATATAGGTGAAGGCAGCGGGAACGTATCCGCCACTGGCTTGCAGAAGTCTCAACTGCTCGAGATCGGCCTTTGCCAGCTCGGTCTGACCAAGTTGGGCTCTGGCCAAGGCCCGGACGCTGATCGCTATGACTTTCGAAAACTTGTTTTTTGCGAGATCAAGATCCACACCCTCCAGACAATCCAGCGCGGCACTTGGTTTGTTAAATGTGTTTTCTATCAGCGCGCAATCGACGGACACTGCAGCCATTCGCGATGCATCGCCAGATCCGACTGCCAGCCTATATTGTGCTTGATAGGCACGGCGCGCCAAGGCCTCATCACCAACCCGCCGCGCAACGCCACTCAGGTTGGAAAGGACAATGGTGTTGGGAGAGTTAAAGCCCGCAGGCGTGTAGCTAAACTGCGCTCGCGCCGCTGCCGCAGCAGCCCCTTCGATGTCGTTGAATCCCAGGAGAGTCGACGCCATCTGATCCCAATATTCCCGCAGCGCCAGGTCAGCGACCGGATCGTCTAGGGGGATCAATGAATGGGCCTGACTCAATTTCTTGAGCGCATCGACGGTGTTTGACGCCGTCACATCAAAAAACGCGATCCTGTTTATGATGATGGACCGGACAAGCGGGTCGGTGGTTTGGTCGAGGACCGCTTTCAGCGGCTTGGGGTCTGTGGTCGGAGAATAATAGACCTTGAGCGTGGCGGTATTTGCATCCGCAAGGTTCACGAACCGCTCATTGCCTTCATCGGTGGCTAGAGAACGGAGCCTATCGTTCCATTTCCGGAACCGTTCAACATCTTCAAACATCTCAAATTCTGATGCCACAAGATGCAACAGCAATAGACGTTCTTCGCCGCGTTTATTGAGGGCCTTGCGGCCAAATTCATCTAGCGTGTCAACCGATGTGCCGACCTTCAACTTCTCCAAACTATCAACAAAGCCCATGGGGCTCATCTGATAGGGAGTGGGTTCCGCTGCCCAGACCTTATTCTGGCCAATTGTCAGAACCACGGCTGCAAGCAGGACTGAAACAAGAGCACTAACTAGGCATTTAAAGCGGTTCAAAAAATCACTCCAGATACGCAAAGCCCCTGAAGAAGGACTAACGCCCTCCGTGTTTTAGGTTAGCAGTTTCGTCATAATAGATGAAATTAAAAACTACTTTTAGGGGCGATGCGACGGAGGACCTCAGGCGATCAGGCAGTGGGCATATCCGCTAGATTTTGCGCCTCGCCCTCCATCAGCACACGGCTCATGGCACCGATCAGTTCTGACGCATCAATCGGCTTTGATACGTGGCCGTTGCAGCCTGATTGACGATACTCATCAAGCTGATGGGCCATAGCGTTGGCTGTGAGGGCGAGGATCGGCGTGGGAGCGCGCCCCTGCTCGCGCTCGAAGGCTCGAATGGCGCGGGTGGCGGACGGTCCATCCATGACGGGCATCTGAACGTCCATCAAGACAACGTCCCAGTCCTGCTCTTTGAACTTCGCCAACACCTCTTGGCCGTTGCCAGTCATCGTTACCTCGACACCAAACTGACCGAGCAGCGTGCGCAGCACCAACTGATTTACGGGGTGATCCTCGGCGGCAAGAACACGCAATGGGGGTTGATCAATGTCCACGACGGGTTCAACCGCCGACACACTCGGCGCGTCCGGAACATCCCCCAGTCGCTCCAATGGCAGGATGACCGTGAAGGTCGTGCCCTCCCCCTCGACGCTAGACGCCTTGATCGCGCCGCCCATGGCTTCGACCAGTTCGAGACAGATCGACAAACCAAGCCCCGTTCCACCGAAGCGACGAGTGGTTGTGGCATCCGCCTGCTCGAACTTCTTAAAGATACGACTGGCCGCCTCGGAGGTCATACCGATCCCCGTATCCGCCACGGTCAGAACCAACGCATCCGAAGGGCGGCTCAAGGTCACATCAACCCGGCCCGCCGGCGTAAACTTCACCGCATTAGAGACCAGATTATCGATAATTTGGCGAATTCTTGTCGGATCACCGCGATAGACACCCCCTGCTTCAGGCGCAACGATCAGGTCAAGGGTCAGTCCTTTGGCCTCAGCCGTCGCCCAAATGGCATATCGCGCTGCCGTCAGAACCTCTTGTGGGTTGAAAGGCACCGCCTCAATAGTCAGCTTTCCCGCCTCAATCTTAGCGACGTCGAGCAGATCGTTCAGGATCGTTAGCAAACCAAAGCCTGACTGGCGCAGGACACCAATTCGCTCCGCTTGGACGGGCGTCAATTCATCCGCCGAAATGGCTTGGGCTAGCCCGAGAACCCCGTTTAGCGGTGTACGGATCTCATGGCTGATGTTGGCCAGAAATTGGCTCTTGGCCTGGTTGGCCTCCTCAGCAGCGAGGCGCGCAGCCTCCGCCGCCTGGCGGGCCGTAACAAGCTTACGATTTAATCGCCTAAGGGCGAAGACCGCATAGCCTGCAGCAAGGGCCACAGCGATGGCCAGACCTGAGATGAGGCTTTGCAGCAAGATTACGGTCTTCTGCAAATCCGCCGTTTTGCGCAACTCGACGACGTCCGCACGCAACATCCCCACCAGAGTGGGAACCGCTTCTCGAAAACGCCGGACCTGAGACTTGGCCGCGGTGCGCCAATATTGGGAGATAATGTCGAAAGCCTCTACCGATTTGCCTCGGTTGGCCAGCACTTGGGCCTTGGCGAGCGGCACTAATACAAAGGAGCCCGGGTGATATTCACCCGACGCCCTTAACTGATCCAGTTCAGCAAGGTCCGCTTCAGCGCGGGCCGTCTGCCCCACCTGCGCGAGTGCTCTGGCGCGAACGCTTAAACCCACAACCTTTCGGAAATTCGGCTCGGCCGCATCCAAGTCCACATCTTTTAAGCAGGTCAAAACCCGGTCTGGGTGCTGGAAATTGGCTTCCAGTTCCGCGCAATCGATCGCCAAGTTGGCGAGGCTAGACGGGGTTGGGTTGGCGCGGATCAATCGAGCATTTGCGAGATAGGCGCGGCGCGCCAGAGGCTCATCATCGAGCCGACGCGCCATGATCATAATCCGAAGGAGCAAACCACTATCTGGGGTTTGAAGGCTAGGAACACCGTATGTAAATTCAAGTCGGGTTACGGCGTCGAAGAACCCATCGACATCATTAATCGCAACCAGCTTGTCTAACATTCGCGCCCAATAGACCCTGTAGGCAAACGGGGCCAAGGGGTCTGATTTCGGAATGATTTCGTAGACCTCTGTTAGTTTTTTAAAATTTTCGAAACTACCAATTCCATCATTTAAACTACTGACAACAATAGAACTGATAGACTTTATTATCAAATCGTTCGATTTTGTGTAATTATCGATTATATTATAATAAGAAACGTCATTGCTGTGGATGAAATAATCATCTTCGGCCTTAATTATATTAAAAATAGCGATGAATCTGGGTTGATTTTCCTCGACCGCGATCTTGTTAGAAATTTTTAACCATTTTCCATAGGTCGCGGACACTTCGAGGCCGCGAAGGACATCGACCACATAGAGCAACCGAGTCAATCGCTCGGTGCCCTTCAATTTCAAAGCCTCTTGGCCATAGGCCTCAACCTTTGCGACGGTGGCCCCCTGCTTCGACGCCTCATAACGCTCGATAAAGCGCTCAGGGGTCGCAGGACTGGACGCCGGCTCTGCGGTCGCTGACATCGGGCTCGCCCAGCTGCCCAGGCTCAACATCCCAAAAATCACCATGATCACGTAAATCACAGGCCGATGGCGCATCGTCGCCCACTCCAAAACAGCCGATGGGATGCCATTTCCCACCCGTTATATTGGAGCCTATACTACTTAATGTAGGTAATAAAGATTAATTGATATATAGTAATTAACGCTATCATTTGACGAACATTCAATTTTCAAGGTTTAAAATCAATGTCCGTACCGTTCTTGGGGAACCAGATCAGTGTTCAGCGCCACCGAACTGCTCGGTCCATTCGGCAACCTGATCATCTTCAATCTTCTTGAACAGGACCTCGGGCGCTTTCACGTTGCGGCCACGCGGCAGACTGTCGAGCAAGGTGCCATCGCTCGCCATTGGCCACGCCGTCGCCCCTGCTTCGCCAACCGCTTCAGCGATGATTGCGGCTGAGAACGGGATGAAGGGCGCGGACAGGCGCGCATAGAGCGCCACCAGATTGATGGCCGTACGCACCACAACGGCGGCCCGATCCCGGTCCGTCTTGATGGCGGTCCAAGGGGCGGCGACCTGAAGATATTCATTACCCGCCACCCAAAGGGCGCGAAGGTCCTGTGCGGCCTTGCGATATTCCAAGGCTTCGAGATTTTCGGTCAAGGACGCGATCTTTTCCTGCACGGACGCTAGCAGCGCGATCTCTAGCTCGCCCGGCTCACCCCCATCGGGGACGGTGCCGTCCATCTTGGTCTCGTTGAACTTCAAGATGCGGTTGACGAAATTGCCGAGCACATCGGCCAGATCGCGGTTCACCGCCGACTGGAACTGCTCCCAGGTAAAGGCCGTGTCCGAGCCTTCGGGGGCATTGGCGATCAGGTACCAGCGCCACAGGTCGGGCGGCAGCAGGTCGAGCGCCGCATCCATGAACACACCGCGGCGGTTCGAGGTCGAGAACTTACCTCCGTACCAGTTCAGCCAGTTAAAGGCCTTGAGTTGGTCCACCAGCTTCCAAGGCTCGCCCGAACCCAGCAGAGTCGCGGGGAAGCTGACCGTGTGGAAGGCGACATTATCCTTGCCCATGAACTCGACATAGCGAACGTCGTCGGCCCCGGCGTCTGTCCGCCACCAGCCCTTCCAGTCGCCTCCCGTGGCATCGGCCCATTCTTGGGTCGCGGCGATATATTCGATGGGGGCATCGAACCAGACATAGAAGACCTTGTTCTCAAAACCGGGACGCGCCACGCCGTCCTTGGCCACCGGTACACCCCAGACCAGATCGCGGGTGATGCCCCGGTCGATCAGTCCCTCGTCCAGATGCTTGTTGGCGATCGATTTGGCCAGTTGCGGCCAGTCCTTACGCCCATCGATCCAGGTCCGCAGCCGATCCTGCATCTTGCTTTGCAGCAGATAGAGGTGGCGCGTGTCTCGCACCTCAATGTCGCGCGACCCAGAGATGGTCGAATAGGGGTTGATTAGGTCTGTCGGGTCCAGCAAAGCGCCGCAGCCATCACACTGGTCGCCGCGCGCCTTTTCAAAGCTGCATTTGGGACAGGTGCCCTCGACATAGCGGTCGGGCAAGAACCGCTTATCGGCCAACGAATAGATCATCTGATCCACCCGCTCCTCGATCAGGCCTTGGGCCTCGAGGGCCGAGGCAAGATGCTGGGTGAGGTCTCGGTTCTGGGGGGATGATGACCGTCCGAACCAGTCAAAGGACAGGCCAAACCGAAGGGCGATGTCCCTTTGCAGTTGGTGCTGCTCGGCGCAGTAATCGGCCACATCCTGCCCAGCCGCGGCTGCTGCTAGTTCTGCCGGTGTACCGTGCTCGTCTGTGGCACAGATAAAGAGCGTGTCGCGCCCTTGCGCCCGCTGGAACCGCGCAAAGACATCGGCTGGCAACATCGATCCGGCCAGATTGCCCAGATGCTTGATGCCATTAATATAGGGCAGAGCCGACGTGATCAGAATGCGGGACATGCAAAGGCCTCAAGCCGCCGGAGCGGCGCAACAGAAACAAGAGACGCGTCTATAGAACCCTGCTGCCCAGACCGCAAATGTCGCCTGTTGGCGATGACGGTGATCTCAGCCTATGTTACCCTTTGAACAGGTTCGACCTCGCATCGAAACATTAGGACAGGATGATCGCCCATGGCTGTGCAGTTGACCGTCAATGATGCCAAGCGGACCGTCTCCGCCGATCCTGAAAAGCCCCTGCTCTGGGTCCTGCGCGAAGATCTCGGTCTGCCCGGCACCAAGTTTGGCTGCGGCACGGGCCTTTGCGGGGCCTGTACGGTGATGATTGACGGCAAGACCGTCCGCGCCTGCATGACCCCGATCAGCGCCGCCGCTGGCAAACATGTCACGACCATCGAACATGTCGCGACGACGCCCGTTGGCAAGCGGGTCACTGAGGCCTGGGTCGACCTGGACGTGCCGCAGTGCGGCTACTGTCAAGCCGGTCAGATCATGTCGGCCACCGCCCTCTTGACCGCCCAGCCCAAGCCTGACGCTGCGGCCATCGATGCGGCCATGCGCGGCAATCTCTGCCGCTGCGCCACCTATCTGCGAATCCGCAAGGCCATTCAGTCGGCCGCCGACGCAGGTTCTGAAGGGGCCAAAGCATGAGCCGGTCCTCAACCCTAAACCGCCGCGCCTTCCTCACCGTTGCGCTTGCTGCAGGTACAGCCGTG
This sequence comes from Pseudomonadota bacterium, assembly GCA_041182125.1. Classification (GTDB taxonomy): domain Bacteria; phylum Pseudomonadota; class Alphaproteobacteria; order Caulobacterales; family Caulobacteraceae; genus CAISGS01. The sequence continues at coordinate 1,496 of JBEGOG010000036.1, read as the reverse complement.
ACCTTCACCGCCGACATGACGCTGGCGGCGGGCACCAAGGCCAAGCCGGTCGTGCTCAATGCCTTTATCCGCATCGATGCCGATAATCGCGTGACCATCGGCTCAAAGAACCCCGAGATCGGTCAGGGCATCCGCACCATGCTGCCCATGCTGATTGCCGAGGAGCTGGACGTTGACTGGTCGCAAGTCATCGTCGAGCCGACCTTGGCCAATGAAGCCCTCTATGGCCCCCAATCGGCGGGCGGCAGTCGCTCGACCCCTGTCAACTGGATGCCTATGCGCCAGGTCGGTGCAGCGGCCCGTCAGATGCTGCTGCAAGCCGCCGCCAAGGCTTGGACCGTTGAGGCCTCAAGCCTGACCACCGCGTCGGGACAGATCCATCATAAGGCCAGCGGACGCTCGGCCCCCTACAGCGCCTTTATCCAGCAGGCGGCGGGCCAGCCCTCTCCGAGCCTAGCCAGCGTGCCCCTGAAGGCCACTTCGGACTTCAAGATCATCGGCCAATCTATTACCGGCGTCGATACGCCAGACGTCGTTAAGGGCAAGGCCGTTTTCGGGATCGATGTCAGCCTGCCCGGCATGGTCTATGCGGCGATAGAGCTTTGCCCCGTCTTTGGCGGCACACTTGCCTCGATGAACGAGGCCGCGACCAAGGCCCTGCCCGGCATTATCGCCATTGTTCCACTCAATAGCGGCCTCATTCCTACAGGCCCCAACGATGCCGTCGCGATTGTCGCGGACAGTTGGTGGACGGCAAACAAGGCGCGCCAAACCCTCAAGGCCCAATGGAAGACAGACGGCCTGACTGGCTTTTCGACGGCGGGCTATGAGCAGGCAGCTGCTACGCTCCACAAGGGCGCGCCGCAGAAGGATCTGGTCAAGATCGGTGACGCTACAGGCGCTATGGCCAGCGCGACGAAAACCGTCTCCGCCCGCTACAGCTACCCCTTCATTGCCCACGCAACCTTGGAGCCGCAAAACTGTACGGCCCTCTTTAGCGACGGCAAGATCGAGATCTGGGCACCGAGCCAGACGCCCGCTTCAGGCGGAAGAATGGTCGGTCAGACCCTGGGGCTCACCCCAGACGCCATCACGGTGCACATTACCAAGTCCGGTGGCGGCTTTGGACGGCGTTTGATGAACGACTATATGGTGCAGGTCGCCCAGATCGCTAAGGCCCTGCCCGGCCGTCCGGTCAAGCTGATCTACAACCGCACTGATGATATGCAGCATGGCTTCTACCGCCCAGCCGGATGGCACCAGCTCGAGGCCGGGCTCGATGCCAATGGCGCGATTGTCGCCCTTAAAGATCACTTCGTCACCCCCAGCGATCAGGGCAGGCCCGTGCGTGCTGGCGACATGAACCCGGCGGAGTTCCCAGCCAAGTTCGTCTCCAATGTGCTGTTCGGCCAGTCGATGGTGCCGAGCAATATGCCGACCGGCTATCTGCGCGCACCGACCTCAAACGCCATGGCCTTCGTCTTCCAAGGCTTCCT
>JBEGOG010000035.1:0-9519 GCA_041182125.1 Pseudomonadota bacterium | reverse complement strand
CGGTTGGCCGAGGTGGATCACGTGGTCTTCGACAAGACCGGCGTCCTGACCTATGGCCGTGCGCAATTGGTCAGTTTTGATCCAGAGGCCCGCAAGGCTGCGGCCCCGCTGGCCCGCGCCTCGCGCCACCCCCTGTCGCGCGCCCTGTCCTTAGCCGCTGGGCCGGGACCTTCGGCGCAAGAGGTGCAGGAGCTTGCCGGACAGGGTGTCGAAGGCCTGATCGATGGACGGATGGCCAGACTTGGCCGTGCCGATTTCGTCGGGGCTCAAGGCCAATCGGCGAGCGAGACCGAGCTTTGGTTTGCCTTTGAGGGCGACACCGCGCACCGCTTTACCTTTGCCGATCAGTTGCGCAGCGATGCGGCTGCTACAGTGACGGCCCTTAAGGCCCTAGGCCTCAGCGTCGAGATCCTCTCTGGAGACCTGTCGGGGGCGGTCGAGCGCGCGGCAGAAGGCGCTGGCATCACCCAATGGCGCGCAGGTCTGACCCCGATGGACAAGGCCGCCATTATCGATGGCCTCATCGCTGCAGGCCGCAAGCCCTTAATGATTGGGGATGGCCTCAATGATGCGGCAGCGCTGGCCAAGGCCCACGCCTCGATGGCTCCCGGCGCTGCGGCTGATGCCAGCCAGTCTGCGGCCGATCTGGTCTTTCAGGGCGATGATCTAGCCGTGGTGGTCTCCGTAATCGATGTGGCCAGAGCGGCCAAGGCGAGGGCGATGGAGAACTTTGCCTTCGCGGCCGTCTATAATCTGATCGCCGCGCCCGCTGCCGTCTTTGGGCTGGTCACGCCCCTGATCGCAGCCTTGGCCATGTCAGGCTCGTCCTTGGTGGTCATGCTCAATGCCCTACGCCTCAGGCTGGCGGCGCGCGATAAGGGCAAGGCGGCGTGAACATCGTCCTGTTCTTTCTGGCCCCCCTGACCCTGCTGATGGCGGCGGGGTCGCTGGCGGCTTTTTGGTGGACCTTTAAGGCCAACCAGTATGATGATCCCCAAGGCGATGCGGCCCGCATCCTCTATGATCATCTTGATGATGGCCCGCCGGTTGCTGCGCCTGACGAGGCCAACGAGGTTTAGGACCGCGCTGAATGGACAAGACCCTAGACCCTGCAGTGATCGCCCCCGCTCAAATTCCAAAGCGCGGCCATCGGCTGGAGCGGCTTGTAGAGATCGCCAAAGGCCACGCCCCCTTGCCGACCGCCGTCATTGCCCCTGAATCGTCCGAAGCCCTCTCCGGAGCCCTGGAGGCGCGGGACCTGGGCCTGATTAACCCGATCCTGATCGGCAATCGCAGCAAGATCACGGCCATGGCCGACGCGCTCAATGCGGACCTCAAAGGCGTGAACCTGATCGAGGCGGCCGACACGATTGCCGCAGCAGAACAGGGCGTGGTCCTGGTTCGAGACGGCACGGTTCGCGCCCTGATGAAGGGGCATCTTCACACAGAAGACTTCCTGCGCCCCATCGTGCGGCGTGAAGGCGGCCTACGCACCCGCAGACGCCTAAGCCATGTGTTTGTCATGGATAGTGACGATCTTGATCGCTTGATTCTCGTTTCCGACGCCGCTATCGCCATCGCGCCGGACCTGATGCAAAAGGTCGACATCACCCAAAATGCCATCGATCTGGCCAGAGCCATCGGCATTGCCCTGCCCAAGGTCGCTGTCCTCTCCGCAATCGAGACGGTCAGCCCGGCCATGCCCTCCTCCGTCGATGCTGCGATCCTGTCCAAGATGGCCGAGCGCGGCCAGATCACCGGCGGGATCGTCGACGGGCCGCTGGCGATGGACAATGCCATGAACCTCGAAGCCGCCATCGCCAAGGGCTTGGACCTGCGGGTTGCAGGCCATGCCGATGTGCTGATCGTGCCCAATATCGAGGCCGGGAATATGCTGGCCAAGGACCTGATCTTTGTCAGCGGGGCTGCCTCAGCGGGCCTTGTGGTTGGCGCAAGCGTGCCCATCATCCTGACCAGCCGCTCTGACGATGCGGCTGCACGGGTCGCCTCCTGCGCCGTGGCACTGGCCTATGATGTCTGGCGCCGAACAGGCGAGCCGATCATGGACTGGACCGCTTTGGCGGAACCTGCATCCACCCAAGGGGCTTAAGGCCGTGAAAGCCATCCTCACCCTCAATGGCGGCTCGGCGACGCTCAAGGTGGCCCTGTTCGAAGCGGCAGCGCCCCACCGTCGCCTTGGAGAGGCGCTCATCGAGCGGTTCAACGCCGGTCCCCATATGAGGCTCCGCGCAGCCCATCTTCCCGATCAGGTTCAGGACTGGCCAAGGGGTCAGGGCCCATGTGACGCGCAGTCGGCCTTTCATGCCCTCTGGCCCGCCCTCAAGGCCCGCCACAGCGACCTAGAGATCGTCGCCGTCGGCCATCGTATCGTCCATGGCGGGGCGGGCCATAAGGGCCCCTGCCTAATCGATGAGGCGGTCTTGAGGGACTTACATCGCCTCGCCCCCCTCGCTCCGCTGCATCAACCCTCCAATCTGGCGGTGCTAGAGGCGGCGCAGCGGGACCTGCCGCAGGCCCGTCATGTGGCCTGTTTTGACACCGCCTTTCACAGTGGCCGGTCTTTCGAGACGGAGGCCTTCGCCCTACCCCGTCACTTCTATGAGGAGGGGGTACGCCGCTACGGTTTTCATGGCCTGTCCTATGGCTCGGTATTGGCGCATTTGCGCCAGGAACGGCCGGATATTGCGATGGGTAAGATCGTCATGGCCCATCTTGGCTCGGGCTGTTCGCTCTGCGCGCTCGATCAGGGGCGGAGTGTGGCGACATCGATGGGCTTTTCGGCCCTAGACGGAATACCGATGGGCACCCGCACCGGTGCGATTGACCCGGGGGTCCTGCTCTATCTGATGACCGACAGAGGCATGGATGCCAAGGCGATTGAGGACCTGCTCTATCGGCGCTCAGGGCTCTTGGGTCTATCGGGCCTTTCGGCGGACGTGCGAGACCTAGAAGCCTCAGATCGGCCTGAGGCCAAGCAGGCGCTCGACTATTTCTGTAGCCGGGTCGCGGTGGGGATCACCGCCATGGCCGGAGAGCTGGGTGGCCTTGATGGCGTGATCTTTACCGCCGGGATCGGTGAGAATTCACCTTCCATCCGCCGCGACATCAGCCAGAGACTAAAATGGTTGGGCGCGAGCCTTGACGAGGACGCTAATCTCGCAGGGCAGCGAGACCTATCCAGGGCGGGGTCGGGCCTCGCCCTTTGCGTCATCCCTACCGATGAAGAGGGTCAAATCGTCCTAGAGACGGCCAAGATTTTCGGTTCCTAAGGTTTGCGCCAAAATCGCGGCAGGTCCAACGCCTTGCGAAGGGCCTGCTCGGCCTGAGCAGACGCATTTTCCTGTTGGGCATAGAGCTGGCTCAGGGCTTGGCCCGCATCAAAGGCCGCGGGACCCCGATCATGGGCGCGTAAAAGTTGCTCGCCAACGACACGGTCATTCATGACACCCAAACGATCCTGCACCTGCTTGACGGCCTCAATCAAATCTTGTCGGGCGGGGATCTGATCTGGGTAGAGGCTGCCAAACAGTTCCATAGCGTAGCGAAGATTTTTGGCCCGAATCCGCACCCTGTGCTGCGCCTCAGGCGCGAGGGTGGATAGATCCTCGCCCTCCTTCTTGATCTTACGGCGAAGGCGCTCCAAGGCCGCGTTGGCAAAGACCAGGACCGGCCGATCGCGAAGCTCAGCCTGTGGCCAAGAGGATCCAAGCCAATCTCCGGTCTCAGCCCAAGCCATGACCGTCAGGATGGCCTGCCCATAGGCATGGGAGTTTAAGACGCGGCAGACGGCATCATAGGCCGCGCTGCGGTCCTGGATAAGGGCGTCCAAGAGACGCGGTGACGGCACAGCTGAGGCTTCGAGGCGAGCAATCAGCACGTCCAAATCCCGCGCCTTGCCCATGAGTTGACTAAGACTGCGCAGGCGCGCGCGCATGTCGACAAAGCCATCATCCGCGGCCACCGACCGAAAGAGGCCCAAGGCAGACCTTAAGCGACGTAGTGCGACCCGAATCTGATGAAGTGCTTCAACATCTCGCTCCTGACGAACCATAGCGCCATTGTGCAGAATGTGGCGCAGGCCCTCCCTCACCATCGCGCGCAAGGCTTGACCCACTGTCAGACCCGACAGGTCGAGGCGGCTTTCGGCCTTCAGGGCGATTGCGGGCTGATTGGCGAGCCATGCAAAGCCTCGATCGGCCTTGGATTGAAATGAAGCCACGAGCCGGGTCTCGTTGGCCATACTCAAGGCCAGATCAAAGAGCGCGCGCGTTGGTCCCTCGACGCGCTCCAGTTCAAGCTCGTAAAAATCCAATGTTCGGCCACCGGTCTCGATATGGCCGATATCAAGGGCCACCTCAACGAGACTGTCAGGTGCGGTCCTCACCATCGCGATCCGCCGTTCGACAAAAATGCTGACGACCGCCCGCAACTGTTCCGCCCGGAGCCCGAGATCTGCCAAGGGTGTATTTGTCAATCGCGTCAGGTCGAGATGGGGCCCGGGAACCTCATGCTCCCACTCGGACCGCTCGAACAGGCCCGACATGTCGGGACGACTGGCCTTAAGCGTCTGCACGCCTGCTCGTAGCCGCAGACTCAAGCCCGCACGAAGCAAGAGTTGGTCGTCCGTATCGAAATAGGTGGATGTCAAACCTATCGGGGGTTGATTTCGCCACAGCGGCGAGGCCAACAACCCTTCCAAATCCTGACGTGCAACGTCAAATTTCAGCTCAACTTCCGAAGGTGGGTTCAGCACAGCCATGCCGATCATTATACCCCTGTCCAACAAAGGTGCGGACATTAAGGTTTGCATATTCACATTACAGGCTGGATCGACAATGTCTGTCGGAATTATCAGTCAGGCCCAATTTACGATAGTTAAAACTAACTTACTGATCTAAAAGGATATTTTTTTAAAATACGGGCATTTTCGCTACTTTTCCGATTGATCCGAATAGATGCTTATATTATCAATATGCGAAAGTGCCGCGCCGCAAAGGTTAACGTCACCGTACTTGATTACGTCTTTAAATAGGTATCTATAGCTCACATCGAGGTGCTCATGCCCGACTCAACGGAAGTTTTCCAGGATAGTACGCGTGCAATGCCGAAGCAGGGCCGTGCCGTTCAAACCTATGAGCGGCTATTAGATGTATCTGGAGACCTGTTGGCCGAGGTTGGCATTGAGCGGATCTCTACCAACCTGATCTGCGCCAGGGCGGGCATGACTCCTCCTGCCCTCTATCGCTACTTCAAGGATAAATATGCCGTACTCGAGGCGCTCGGTCGGCGCCTATTGTCTCGCCGGTCAGACATCCTAACCCTCTGGCTTGCCGAAACGGCACCCAAGGGACGTCAGGCGCTCGCCGATGGGCTCCCGACCGTGCTGGGTGATACTTGGTCAGCAACCTTGAAAGAGCCCGGCGCGGTCTGGATCCTAAAGGCCCTGCGCGCCGTGCCGCAACTGGCGCATGTTCGCGTTGAGACCTACCGGGACATGACCGACATGGTCACGTCGGTCTTCAGTGCCACGCTGGGTCATCCGCCCCGTGACGATCTGTGGCTGCGGGTCCGCATCGCCCTCGAATTTGCCTTCAGCGCCGACGAGCTGCTGTTCGAAGAAGACCGGCTTCCTCAAGAGGTGATCATTGCTGAGGCGTCGGAACTGCTGCGCCGCGCCCTGATGGAAGCCCTGCCGTTGGCGGGTAGCGCCGACAGGGACTAAAAGTCTTTGTAACCTAACCCTTGCCCAAGGGCCTAGGGTCAGGTCATCCTATTGATCAGGATGCGAAGGCTCGAACCATGACCGATCTGCAGGCGGTGTCCTTGGCCCGCGGCCATATCGTTGATCAACTCATCTATGAGCGTGCACCGCAATTGGTGAAGTCTAGCCTGTGGCCCATGCTGCGCCCGCTACTCTACGAAATCCTTGGCTATCGCAAGGCCCGCCGGATGGCCGACGCCATTGCCACCATGGGCGGGGTCGAGGCTATGGACTATGTGTCCAGCCTGTTGCAGGTCCGCGTCACCTTGAGCCGGCCTGAGCGCCTGCCCACCAGTGGCCGGGTGGTGATTGTGTCGAACCATCCGACCGGCATTGCCGACGGGATCGCCATGCGCGATGGGCTACAGCCCTTGCGGCCTGACCTTTGCTTCTTTGCCAATGCCGATGCCCACCGGGTCTGTCCCGGCTTTGACGATGTGCTCATTCCGGTCGAGTGGGTCGAGGAAAAGCGCACCCGCGAAAAGGCCCGCATGACCTTAAAACGCGCGCAGGAGGCCTTTGAGGCTGAACGGGCCGTTATGATTTTCCCGGCGGGGCGCTTAGCCGTGCGCGGCGAGGATGGGCGCCTAGAGGATCCCGACTGGATGCCAAGCGCCATATCACTGGCCCGCAAATATGACGCCCCGGTCTTGCCGATCCACCTGACTGGTCCCTATCCGCATCTATTTCAGTTCTTCGATGGCTTCTCGCGCGAGCTGCGCGACATCACCCTGTTTCATGAGTTGCTCAACAAGCGCCGGGGTCAGTTTGGTTTAACTATCGGACCCCTTATCCCGCCCGGTGATCTGGGACACGATTCAGCCTTGGCGACTGTGGCCATCAAGGCCTATGTCGAACGCCAACTTCCACTTCATCCGGATCAACCCTTTTCGTTGGCCCGATAGATTACAGCTTGGACCTTAGCGTTTGAACGCCACCGCCCCTTGGCACCTTCTGCCCAACGAACAGGCCACGACAGCCTTGGGCGCGGCCTTGGCCGACAGGATTTTGCGGGGTGAGGCGATCTGTCTTTGGGGTCCGCTCGGCTCGGGCAAATCGACCTTGGCGCGGGGCCTGATCCGAGCCCTAACGCGGCCCGACGAGGACGTCCCCAGCCCCACCTTCACCCTCGTCCAGTTTTATGAGGGACCAGCCTTTCCGCTCGCCCATTTCGATCTCTATCGCCTGACCAGCGCGTCCGAGGCCTATGAGATCGGTTTGGATGAGGCCCTCGAGGATGGCGCGGCCCTCATCGAATGGCCCGAACGGTTAGAGGAGGATCTGCCTCAGGACCGACTCGATATAGTGTTTGATACGAACCATGAGAGCGGCGGCAGGCAGGTGCGTCTGCTGCCCCACGGGAGTTGGGAAGGACGCGGGCTTGAGTTCTGAACGTGAGGCCGCGACGGCTGAGTTTCTAGGTGCCAATGGTCTAGGCGACGCCCGGCGCGTGGCCCTGCCCGGTGACGCCTCAACCCGGCGCTATGAGCGGCTCTACCCGGCAACGGGCGGGGCAAGCCTGATCCTGATGGACCAGCCGCCTGCTCTCGAGACCCAGCCCTGTCCGCCTCAGGCCTCCCCCGCCGAGCGGATTGATCTGGGCTATAATTCGATGGCGCGGTTGGCGGCAGGCCGGATTGAGGCTTTCGTCGCCTGCGCGGGCCATCTTCGGGCTCAAGGCCTCTCCGCGCCCATGATCCATGCGGCCGATCCCAGCCAAGGCCTCGCTGTGCTGGAAGATCTTGGTGACGATCTCTTTGTCCATAAGGTCGCGGGCGGCATGGCCGAGGCTGACCTCTATGGCCCAGCCATCGACGCTCTGGTGCGCCTGCATGAGACCCCACCGCCTGCGATCCTAGAGGCCGATGGCCAAAGCTGGCCGCTGCTGGCCTATGATGATTTGGCGCTCAAGACCGGCTGTAACCTGTTCCTCGAATGGTGGCCGAAATTTGCCAAGACGGCGGCCTATAGCGACGATGCCTCCGCAGAGTGGGAGAGCCTCTGGGCTCCGATCCGAGCGCGGGGCGAGGCGGGGGCCAGCGTCTTTACGCACCGGGACTATCATGCTGAGAACCTGCTCTGGTTACCGCAGCGCCAAGGCGTGGCCCGCGTCGGCATGATCGATTTCCAAGATGCGCTGCGGGCCCATCCGGCCTGGGACCTCTTGTCCCTGCTGCAAGATGCGCGGCGCGACATTGATCCAGCCCTCGAAGCCGCCATGCTCGAGCGCTATTTTTCGGCCCGGCCCGGGGTCGATCGTCAGGCCTTTTTGCGCGACTATCGCGGGCTTGCCGCCCTCAATGCCAGCCGCATCCTGTTCATCTTTGCCCGGCAGGTCGCGGGCTTTGGCAAGCCGCGCTATGTCGATTTCATGCCTCGGACCTGGCGCTATCTGGAGCGCAATCTCGCCGACCCAGCCATGGCCCCCTTAAAGGCTTGGTTTGATCGCCACGTCCCGGGTGAGGCGCGGGCATGAGCGCGGCCTTGTCCAAAGCCATGGTCTTGGCCGCAGGCCTTGGCACCCGCATGAGGCCCCTGACCAATGACCGGCCCAAGGCTCTGGTCGAGGTGGCGGGTAAGCCCCTGATCGACCATATGCTGGACCGGCTCGCCGAGGCGGGCGTGACCACCGCTGTGGTCAATGTCCACGCCTTTGCTGATCGCTTAGAAGACCATCTGAAGGCCCGCACCATCGCTCCAGCCATCCTGATCTCAGACGAGCGATCTGAGGTTTTGGAAACCGGCGGTGGCCTGCGTCTGGCCCGTCCCCTACTGGGGGAAGAGCCGATCTTTGTCGCCAATATCGACTCGGTCTGGCGCGAGAAGGGTGCCTCGATTGCTGAGGCCCTCAAGGCGGCATGGGACCCGGAGCGTATGGATGTGCTCTTGGCTCTGGCCCCCCTGAACCGGACCATCGGCTTTGATGGTTTGGGCGACTTTTTCATTGCCGAAGACGGGGCCCTCACCTTCCGGGGCGACGCGCCGAGCGCGCCCTTTGGCTATATGGGCCTGCACATCACCAAGCCTCAGATCGTCGATGGCGGTCCAGAAGGGGCCTTTTCGCTGGCCCTGCTCTGGCGCGCCCTAGCGGCCCAAAATCGCTTATTTGGGGTTGTGCTCAATGGGGATTGGATGCATGTGGGAGATCCCGTCTCTCGCGATCAGGCCGAGGCGCGCCTGACCCTCACCCCCTCTTGAGGCGGACCCGATGACGTCCTTTCTGGACCAGAGCGGCCCCCGATGGTTCACAATCCCGGCCCATCGGTCCTTCGTCCGTGATCTGGCCAGCGGGCTCTATCTGGCGCTGGGACAGGGACATGACCCTGCGGCCCTATCAGAAGCCATTGTCCTAACACCGACCCGTCGCGGCGCGCGGGCCTTGTCCGAAGCCTTTGTCGAGGCCGCCGGTGGCAAGGCCGTGCTCCTGCCGCAGATCCGCGCCCTTGGCGATTTGGAAGCCGGAGAGCCACCCTTCGAGCCCGGCGATCTGGCCCTCGACCTGCCACCCTCAGTTAGCCCCTTGCGTCGCCGGTTTGAGCTGGCGCGGCTGGTCCTTGACCATTCGGATATGATCGGGCGAACGCTTGACGCCTCATCAGCCATGGACCTGGCCGACGCCTTGGCAGGCATTTAGGACAGTGTGCAGATCGAAGAGCTCGCCGACCCCTCGCGCCTTGACGCCTGGGTCGAGGGTGAATTGGCCCAGCACTGGCAAGCCTCGGCCCGGTTTCTCAAAC
>JBEGOG010000034.1:0-26579 GCA_041182125.1 Pseudomonadota bacterium | reverse complement strand
GGGCAAGGAAGTGGCGCTGGATCTGGTCGATGCCATGGTCGCGGCAGCAGACGATTCCTACAGCGACGAGGAGGTCGCGACCATCGAGCGCTCAGCCTGTCCGACCTGCGGCTCTTGCTCGGGCATGTTCACAGCCAATTCGATGAACTGTTTGACCGAAGCCTTGGGCCTGTCCCTACCCGGTAATGGTTCGGTCCTCGCCACCCACTCCGACCGCGAGCAACTGTTCCTGCGGGCCGGTCGCACCGTCGTGGATCTGGCCAAGCGCTATTACGAAGGCGATGATGACCGGGTCCTACCGCGCTCCATCGCCTCCTTTGAGGCCTTTGAAAATGCCATGAGCCTCGATATTGCCATGGGCGGATCGACCAATACGGTGCTGCACCTGCTGGCCGCCGCGTCAGAGGGCGGCGTGCCCTTCACCATGGACGATATTGACCGCCTGTCGCGCAAGGTGCCCTGCCTTTGCAAGGTCGCGCCCGCCAAGAGCGATGTTCACATGGAAGATGTCCACCGCGCGGGCGGCATTATGTCGATCTTGGGTGAGCTTGATCGCGGCGGGCTCCTGCACACCCACCTGCCCACCGTCCATTCCCCCACCCTTGGGGACGCCATCAAGCATTGGGACATTGTCCAAAGCCAAGACGAGGATGTGCATCACTTCTTCCGCGCGGCCCCTGGCGGCGTGCCGACCCAAACCGCCTTTAGCCAATCGCGGCGCTGGGAGGCTGTCGATACGGACCGCAGCGAGGGCGTGATCCGCGATGTTGAGCATGCCTTCTCTCAAGATGGTGGCTTGGCGGTGCTGAGCGGCAACCTGGCCCTTGATGGCTGTATCGTCAAAACAGCGGGCGTGGATGAGAGCATCCTGACCTTTGCCGGTCCGGCCCGCGTGTTCGAAAGCCAAGACGATGCGGTCAGCGCCATCCTGACCGGAAAGATCGTGGCCGGGGACGTTTTGGTCATCCGCTATGAGGGCCCACGTGGCGGCCCCGGTATGCAAGAGATGCTCTATCCGACCAGCTATCTGAAATCCAAAGGCTTGGGTAAGGCGCCCTGATCACGGATGGACGTTTCTCGGGCGGAACCTCTGGCCTATCCATCGGCCATGTGTCGCCAGAAGCAGCAGAAGGCGGCCTGATCGCTCTGGTTCACGAGGGCGACCGGGTCGAGATCGATATCCCCAACCGCTCGATTGTTCTGGCTGTTTCCGAAACCATCTTGGAACAGCGCCGCACTGAGATGAACGCACGCGGGGCCGATGGCTGGATGGCCCATGGTCGCAAGCGGAAGGTGACCGACGCCCTTCGCGCCTATGCCGCCTTCACCACCAGTGCGGCGCGAGGCGCGGTCCGGGACGTGGATCAGATCCGAACGGCTCCAAACGCGGGTTCACCGTCAAAAAAGTGAAACCTTTTGGCCCTAAGGGGTGATTGGTCACATTGCGGTCTTGGTCACATCTCATTAGGGTGACGGCGTTATAAGATCGGTTTCCGGTCGAAGAAATTTTCTGATATCGGACAGATATCAGTTTCTAATCAGCGCCATGGGTGCAAACCCTACGCTTCGTTCAGTTTCGTGGAGAGGGTCCCATGTTCGTTTCAAAGTCTGCAAGCATCGCAGCCGGTGCGTTGGCTATCGCGCTCGGCCTGAGCGGTTGCGCCACCCATAAATATGTCGACCAGCAGGTTGCTGGTCTTGAGTCCCGGCAGGGTGCGGCTCTGGCCGATCAGGGCACCAAGATTGGTGGCCGTATTGACGGCCTTGAGACCCGCCTGAATCAGGTGGATCAAACGGCTCGCGACGCCTTGGCGCGCGCCATCGCTGCTGGCAAGTTGGCCGAAGGTAAGTTCCTCTATTCGGTGGTCATGACCACCGACGGTTCGATGACCTTTGCCAGCGGCAAAGCGATCCTTTCAGATGACAGCCAAGCCAAGCTTTCGGCCCTGGCCGCCCAACTGAAGTCCGACAATCAAAACGTCTATCTCGAAATTCAGGGCCATACGGACTCTACCGGTTCGACCAACGCCAATGAACAGGTTGGCCTGAACCGCGCCAATGCAGTTCGCGCCTCTCTGGCCACGCAGGGCGTACCCCTGTCGCGCATGTACAGCACCACCTATGGCGAAGAGGCCCCTGCGGCTGATAATGCCACGCGCGCTGGCCGCGCGGCCAACCGCCGCGTTGTCATCGTCGTTCTGAAGTAAGAATGCCTGAGGATCACGCTGGCCTATCAGGTCAGCGTGATCCTTCAGCGACCCGGGCTTAGAACGGGTACGCCCTGATCCTGCGCGATCTCTAATTCAAATCCAACGCCCCATTCAGACCTGCCCGCTATGGCACCGCATGCCACAGGGCGGTCAATCACGGCTGAGTGCGCCTAGCGCCAGAGGGTCCATCTTGGCCGCCAAGCCTTGATGCGCGCCTTGGCTTCCATCAACTGCTCCGGTGTTAGCTCCAGCCCGACCATGTCCCGCATCCGCTCGGCCTTCTTCTTTTCGCGGGGGTCGTCGGTTCGAGAGGCGGAAATATGGAACCACTTGTAGGCCTCGACATAGTCATCCTTGGGGATGCCCAGACCATTGGCATACATCAGCCCGACATTGTACAGAACCCGCGGATTTCCCGCCTTCGTCAGCGGTAGCCAGATCGACAGGGCCTCTTGGAAGTTCTTTTGATCATATGCCTTTGCGCCGCGCGCAAATTCGGCCTCAAGTTTCTTTGAAATTTTGGGCGGTCGCTTAACGGGAGCCGCTGGCGGTGCGGCCGCCGGGGTGGATGAAGCGGCAGGAGCCGCGGCCTCGGCAGGCTTTTCCTGCGGCGCGGCGGGGGTCTGTTCTTGCGCCCTTGCCGATCCAAGACAGGCCATCGTCAGCACTGCAGCAAGGGTCCCAGGGATAACAAACGCTCTCATCGCTTAACTCTATCTCCAAAGGCTGTGATGATCGGTCTGTCCCATTGCCGAAATTTTGAGGCAAATTTCGGGCGATCTGGGCCGGAGCAATCGCCCCCACCCTCTAAGGGTGGGGGCTAAGCCGAAGCTAGACGTAACCGATCGCGGTCTTCTGATCCTCAACAATGGTACGGGCAGCCATCCAATAGTGCCACATCGCCCAAAAGCCGGTTGGGGCCAAGACCAGCATGGCGAACCGCAAGGATGAGGCCTCGTCCACGCCGACAAATCCAGCAAGGTTGGCACCCAACCAACTGACGCCCGGAATGAAGGACGCAAAGTCGGGGTTCTTCTGCAGGGCTGCGATGAAGTCGCTCAGCCAGCCCACGCACTGCGGCGCGACGATCAGGTTGAACACATTAGCGATCAACAGGGCGATGGCCGTGAACATGGCGCGCATCTTGGGCGGCGCGAGGTTCTGGCCCAATGCAAAGGCGGGGCCGATATAGAAATAGATCGCAGGGATGAAGATCCACAGCATGGCGGTGGCTATGGTCAGAGAGTGGGTCCAATAGGCGATGAATGACGGAATGGTCGCCAAGCCGGTGACGATCGCCAACAGCTTCACAATGCGCCTTGGGTCCACAAAGGCGGGTCGCGACAGGAGCCAAGCGGTGAGCAATGACGCCAAGATTCCCATCACCAGATGGATGGGTCCCACCAACCCCCCGGCTTCGCCCACATTCAAACCATAGGCGCGCTGAAGGAAGGTTGGCGTAAACCACATCAGGCCCCAGCCCCAAAGGGCCGAAACGCCACTGCCCATGATCACATGGAAGGCGGCCTTCTGCTTGAAGAAGAAGGCCACGGTCGTGGCCAAGCTGGGCGCGTTTTCGGTGGAGACGGCATCAAGGCGACCCCGTTTCGGCTCCTTCACGGTCAACATGATCACGCCTGCCAGCAAGATCCCAGGAATGCCCAAGACCAGAAAGGCAGCGTGCCAGCCAAAACGATTGGCCACATAGCCGGCCATGTCTGCGCCAAGCCAAGCGCCGATAGGGGCACCTAAGGCGAAGATAGTCATGGCCATGGGGCGACGGTCAGCCGGGAAATAGTCAGCGACAATGGCGTTACAGGAGGGGGTCCCGCCCGCCTCACCAATACCGACGCCGATCCGAGCCAGAAGGAGCTGAACATAGTTGGTCGACAGACCGCAGAAGGTGGTCATGGCCGACCAGATGGTGATCGAAATGGCCAAGAGATTGCGGCGATTATAGCGGTCAGCGATCCAAGATAGGGGAATGCCCATAGTCACATAGAACAGGGCCAGCGACACACCGGTTAAGAAAGCCACGCCGCCATCGGTGAGCTTCAACTCCAACCGGATCGGTTCCAGCACGGTCGACATGACATATCTGTCAGCAATGTTGATCGTATAGGCCAACATCATGATGAACAGGACGTACCAGCGCGCCCCTAGAGAGTAGGTCTGGCCTTCTTCAGCGGGTGTTGCGGTGGTCATCTTGTCTTCCTCAACCTTGTGCCAGCTCTGAACCCAGAACCTGTCTCAGTGGATCCAGATGGGGGGAGAAGTTCTCCCACTGATCCAGACCACTCGTGAAAATCGGCTGCCTGACCTGCTCTGAGCTGGCGGTCCTAACGGCGCGATCATTCTGATGGAAATTGATACAGCCCTCTTCGAACGGAAGGCCACAGAAATCGAGCAGACGGCGCACTTGAGGCTCAAGATCGGCCACCACCGCCTCGTAATTGACCCGAAGAACCTTGCCCGGCAAGACCCGGTCCCAATGGTCCATCAGGGCCACATAGTCCTTGTAGTAATGGCCAATTTCTTCGAGGCCGTAGGTGAACTCTTGGCCCTCAGCGAACAGTTGCTTAAAGCCACTGAAACAGCAGCCCATGGCCCCGCGTCGGGCATCAATGATCTTCGCATTGGGCAAGATCATGTGGATCAGGCCGATATGGCGGAAATTGTTCGGCATCTTGTCGATGAAGAAGGGCGTGCCCGCCTTGCGATGGATGCGGGTATCGCGCAAAAAAGCCTCGCCAAAGGCCGTCAAATCTTGCGGGGGGATGGCCGAAAGATTGGCCGGATAGGCGGGCTCTTCTTCAACGCGGCGGCGGCCATTGATCCTGTGCGCAAGGGCCAAGATGTTGGGCAACTCCATCGTGCCCTCGACCTGACTGTGCGAGGCGAGGATCTGCTCCAGCAGGGTCGATCCGGCGCGCGGTAGGCCAACGATGAAGATGGGATCGGGCGCGGCACAGCCTGAACCCGCCTTGGCGTCAAACAGGGCCGGATTACAGTGCTCGATCTGCAGATCCATTTCACGGCTGATCCGGCGCCAATCATAGCCCAACTCTTCGCGCTTCAGACGGTTCCCCCGCTCGTAGGCCTCAAAGGCCTGAGCGTAATCCCCGCGATCTTCGAGGCCCTTGGCGAGGGCAAAACAGAGGTGGTAGCGGTCGACGAGCGCGGTCTTAGGGTCCGCCTCGCGCTGGCGCATGGACTCGATCTGGTCGTCAGAAAACCGATAGGTCTTGAGATTGGCGAGGCTCCAATAGGCATCACCAAAATCAGGCCGGATCTGGTAGGCGCGGCTATAGGCGGCGATCGCATCGGGCTGGCGGCCGACGGTCTTGAGGGCGTGACCGAGGGTCAGGTGGATGGTTGGATTGTTCGGTGTTTCCTTGGCCAATTTCCCGTAGACGCCCAGCGCCTCGTCGAAATTGCCAACCGCAAGATTTTCATTGGCATAGAGCAGTTCGATCTGCGGCACGCCTTTGGACTTTTTGCGCAAGGCGGTCGCCTGTTCGAGCGCCTTGGCGAACTTTTGCCGCTTATGGAGCACGTCAACATAGTCCAGATGGGCGCTGGTATTGTCAGGTTCAAGCACGAGGCAGGATTCCAGCAAGAACTCCGCCTCTTCATAGGAATTGAACTTGGTGCCGATCTCGGCCAGGAACCGCATGGCCTCAACATGATGGCCCTTGGTCTGGAGATAGTGTCGGCAAATCTGCTCGGCTCGCAAAAACCGGCCCTCTTGGATCAGGTTCGCGACACTCAAAATCTCAGGTGGTAGGCTGCTGAGATAGTCATATTGATCCTGTGAGAACTCCGCCGCCGTGCGCGCGCCTGTGGCGCGCTGTAGCTCCGATAGCATCTGCCAGCTGGCCACAAGGGCAGCATTGTTGGCCACGGCTCCCTGATAGGCGAGCAGCGCACCATGGCGATCGCCCGTGTCACGCAGACAGTGGCCTCGCTCCTGATAGGCGCGGCCAAATCCGGGATCTATGGAGATCAGATGGTCGTTCGTTGCGAGGGCCCGCTTGACATCACCTTGATAGCGATAGGTCACAGCCAGCGTGTAGAGCGCATCCTTATGGATCGGATCGGCGTCTAGAACCTGTTGGCACAGGGCGGCGGCTTGCGGGAATTTGGTCTGTTGCAACATGTCCCGCGCACGACCGAGAAGGTCGTCAATCTGAGCCGGTGACAGTGCAGCTTGGGTCAATCGTCTATCCTTATCATTCGGCTCAATCATAGCGTTTCAGTGGGCCAAGGTAAGGATGTTTATCGCTATTTTGATCCCGTTCTGAGCCGGAATCGAAATCAGGTCAGAACCAAAAAAGCAATGGGCCCCTGGATTAACAGGGGCCCACCACAGATTGGTTAGTTACGGACCGAAATACGGACACCGAAGGTTTGCGGACGCGACGTGGTCACGCGCAGCTCACCATCATTGCCACTCTTGTAGAGTTCGGGACGGGCGTCGGTGAGGTTCTCACCGAACAGTTCCACGGTCCAGTTGTCCTTAGAAGCACCGACCGACGCGCTAAGCGTGGTGTAGGACTTTTGCTTCAAAGAACCCTGCAGAGGAACGATCACGTCGCCTGGCTTCACCGTCACACCGTTATAGGTGATTGGCACTTGCGCCGCATAACCTGCCGTGGCGTTGAAGCCGGGCAGCTTGATGCTGACATTGTCGATGTCCGACGAGATGCTGGAATCGACAAAGTGGAAGCCGCCCTGTGCGAACGGACGCAGGCCAGACGCGGTTTCGGTTTCATAACGCAGGCGGATATTGCCCTGGAACTTGGGGCTCAGAGCCAGAGGGCTGCCGAGCGGCACCAGAACGGTGGCGGCCTTGCGATATTTGGTCAGCTCGGAGTCGTTGTAAGAGAAGCCGCTGTTGACGGTCAGCTCTTTGGTTGGACGCCAAGCCACATCACCTTCAAAGCCACGGATGCGCGCATCGGTGAAGTTGGTGGTGAAGGTCTGGTTGGAGATGTTCTGGTCGAACACCGTCATTTGGATGTTTTCCCAGTCGATCTGGTAGGCCGCTGCGTTGAACTGCAGGGTCCGGTCGAGCAGGGCCAGCTTCCAACCAATTTCATAGTTGGTGACCGTATCGGGCACATAGGCCTTCAGGCTGTTACAGGCAGGGCTAACCACGTTACAGGGCTTGCGGTTGAAGCCGCCGGGACGGAAGCCTTCCGAATAGGTCGCATAGAGCAACGAACCGTCGTCGAGCTTGTAGGTCAGGTTGCCCTTCAAGATCGTGCCTGTGTACTTCGCAGGCGAAAGGCCTTTGAGCGTATTGGCAAGATTTGCGCTGACGCCATAATATTTAGGCGGGGTGGCGACGGCGCTATAGGTGCCGGTAGCAGCATTGTAGACGCCGCGCGAACCGTAGCCGAAGCTCGAGTTCGACGAACCGGTCATCGACGCTTCTTCGTCATAATAACGCGCGCCGCCGGTGATGGTCAGCTTGTCTGGGATGATGTCGTAAGAGGCTTCACCATAGACAGCGATCTGACGGTCCTTACGGGTGACGTCGTTGAAGAAGCCGACATTGACAGGCTTCACGCTTGGATCATGCGCGTTAACGCTTGGATCGGGAGCGCGTGAATAGATGAAGCCCGCCGCCTGCTGGGAATAGGACCAGTCAGTGTTGTCGTAGAGGGTGTTTTCATCAAAGAACAGGCCGCCGGTGGCGCGCAGGCGCTTGTCGGCAGGCGTCGTGACACGGAACTCGTGGGTCGAACGGGTGTTCTCGTTCTTGACCTTGTAGCTCTTGTTCGGGGTGTAGCAGGTCTTGCCAATGTTGCCGTTATAGGCAGCGGTATAATAGACGCCGCGATCGCACTCATAATAGGGCAGGTAGAGGCCGATATTCGAGTAGGACGCATAGTCCGCCTGCTGGACAGCGGTATGGTTCAGATAGGATCCAGTATAGATCATATCCAACATGCCCAAACGACCGTTCACCGTCAGGGTGGTGACGTCGAACTCATCACGCAGATAGTTAGGGTTGAACTGGGTGACCTTCAGGTCGCCCACGCCGGGCTCATAGTTGAAGACGCCATTGGTCTTGAGGTTCTGACGCATATGCATCAGGTCGACGGACCAGTTGTCGTTGATTTCATAGGCCAGGGCCAAACGCGCGCCGGTGTAGGCCGCGTCGTTATAGTTGTTCTCAACAAAGCGAGCATTGTTGATGGTCTGGCGGGTCGGCGCGACATAGCCGCTGCCGGTACAGTTTGCGACGCCCGAGCAGGATTCCAGAGCGCGGATCACCAGCAGTGGGTTGCCGGTTGGCAGCTTGCCGGCTTGGCCGACCTTGCCGTCAAATGGCATCTGATAGGTGCCTGCGACGTTGTCGATATAGCCGCCCTGTTGGTCGTTATAGATAACCAGACGCGCGGCCAACTTGCCCTCGATCAGAGGGATGTTGATGAAGGCATCGCAACGGTAGCTGTTCAGGTCTGGCTTGTTGGTGATGTAACGCACAGCGCCGCCCATGGCGCTCGCGCCAAACAGGGTGCCCTGAGGACCGGCCAGCACTTCGTCGCGCTGAAGGTCAACAGCGTAGTTGTCGAGGTTGCGGCCCGGCATCGAGCTGGGCGCGTCGTTCAGATAGAGCGCGACGTTGGGCTGAGCGCCGGCGGTGCCGGTGATTTGCAGGCCTGGCGTGTCTGTGGACAGGCCGCGAATATACAGGGCCGAGGTACCGGGACCTTGCGAGGCGGTGCGGACGTTCGGCAGATATTCAACCAGCTTTTCGAAGTTAGCGATGTTCAGCTTTTGCAGCGACTCGCCGCCGAGCGCCTGAATGGCTACGGGGATCTTGTTGACTGCCTCTTCACGGCGCGTTGCCGTCACGACGATGTCTTCAATCGCGCGATCGTTTTCGACAGCTGCGGCTGGCGCATCGGCTGCGAAGGCGGCTCCTGCCCCCATTGAGACCAGCACCGCCGCTGCGGTGGAGACCATTAGGTGTGCTTTCATCTTGTTCCCCGTTTGGATCCTTTGGTTCGCCCAAAGGTTATCGAAATGACTTTAAACCGTGTTCGCGGGGTTTGCTGTCAGCAATTGACCAAAATTTGGGGATCGGTAAATTTTATTGTGATTTATGGGGTTTGTGTCACAAATTAGTCAAATTTCGACAACAAATTTAATATATTCAATGCGTTGTTGTGGCGCACGGGGCCTGCGGCGCGGGGGACACACCTTGAGGTAAAGGGTCTAAGCCCATGCCTCAAATTGGCATGTCCCTATGATTTTTTTGCAAAAGGCACAGAGGTCATGGGCCGCACGGCCAGGCTTGCCTTGGCCGGTTCGGCCCGAAGGCCTCTACTTTACCCTATAAGAAGATCGACATTGGAGCGGGCGAAGAGATTCGAACTCTCGACCCCAACCTTGGCAAGGTTGTGCTCTACCACTGAGCTACGCCCGCGCTCCAGGACACCAAAATGTCCGCGTCGAGGGCGGGCTTATGACAGAGGGGCTAAGGCTTTGCAAGGCCCTTCTCACCCTTGTGAGCGGAAGTTTGTCTCGGTGGTTCAGAGCTTCACTCGGGTCGGGGCAAGACGGCGGCGATTGACGTGGTCAGCCGGTGCGGTTCCTAGATCATCAGGGATTTCCCCCTTGAAATAGTATCTCTGCCAAGCCTCCTTGACCGCTGCCGGATCTTGCTTAGCCAGGCGCTTGTTGAAATCGGTCCGCTCGCGGTTCCACGCCTCATATTGCCCGCGCAAGACCGGCTCCGAGTCAAAGGACCGAATGACCGGCTCAAAAGCCTCCAAGGCCTTATCCTGGACGAGCGTAAAGAAGCAAAAGGGCTCCCCGCGTTCAAACCGTACCTTACCGGGACGCGTAAAGGCCCAGTTCATGGTGAAGGGAAAGGGCAGCCAATCGGTCTCAACCAGACCCGACAGCGCTTGGATCCCATCCTTGATCAGGTTCGGCGGACCTTGAACCATCATCGACCACTTCAGGGGCGTGCGGAACATATAGCCCGGATGGAAGGTCATAATGCCTTGGGTAAAGTGCGACACCACAAACTCATTGAAGCCGACATAGGGCGTGTCAGGCCGAAAGGTGATGTCACCTTTGTGGGGGCCGCCATTCCACTCGGCCGTAAAGCCAACGGGGTTAAGAATTTCCCATCCACTGGTATTGGCCATGGTCAGGGGCAGGCAGCGATAGGGGTGACGCTCGGAGAAGGCGTCCATCCAATCCCGGTTCGGCCGTCCCGGCACGATCTCGGGCGGGCGGCTCATGGTGGGGAAGCACTCTAGATCCATCGGGTGAGCCTCTCATGGCGCAGATCGGGGCAAGGTCACTGACTAACCGGGCCGATAGGCCATCGTCCAGTGCCAAGCACTAATCGGTCTTGAGCATCGGCCCCCGCCGCCCTAAATCAACATTATGACCCAAGCTTCCCCCCAAGATCTCTTCGCACTGCTTGATGGGCTCGGCATCACCCACACCACCTTTGACCATGAGCCCGTCTTTCGGGTTGAGGAGGGTGCCCACATCAAGGCCGCCCTGCCCGGTGGCCACAGCAAGAATCTGTTCTTGAAGGACCACAAGGGTCAGATCTGGCTGATCTCGGCGCTGGACAGTACCCAGATTAACCTCAAGGCCCTGCCAAAGGCCATCGGGTCAGGACGGCTATCCTTTGGCTCAGAAGCGCTGCTTCTTGAGGTCTTGGGTGTTCGGCCAGGTTCAGTCACAGCGCTGGCCCTGATGAATGATAAAGAAGGCCGCGTGCGGTTCGTGCTCGATAGCGCTTTGGCGGCGAAGGAGCCGGTCAATTTTCATCCGCTGCACAATGGCGCGACCACGGGGCTTTCAACCGAAGGTCTGATGACGTTCCTCAAGGCGGTGAACCACGAGCCGATGGTCGTTGATCTTGAAATGGCGGTTTGATCGGGCTTTGCTTGATCGCTGACATTGCACTGGCCGCGCACCGAGACCATCTTAAGGTCTCACCCATCGACGAACGACGACAAGGACGGACCATGCTGGGACTGACACCCGCCTCCCCCGCCACGCCTAACGGCGCGGCCGACGGCCTGATTAAGGATGGTACAGACGCCAGCTTTATGGTGGACGTCATTGAGGCCTCCAAGGTTCAGCCGGTCATAGTGGACTTCTGGGCAACCTGGTGCGGTCCGTGCAAAACCTTGACCCCCGCCATCGAAAAGGCCGTCATCGCCGCTAAGGGCGCGGTGAAGTTGGTCAAGATCGATGTCGATAAGAACCCCGCCTATGCTGGCCAGCTGCGCGTCCAGTCTATTCCTGCGGTCTATGCCTTTGTGAATGGCCAACCGGTCGATGGCTTTATGGGCGCGGTGCCAGACAGCCAATTGAAGGCCTTTATCGAAAAGCTCGCAGGTCCCGCCGCCCCGTCCGACATTGATGAATTGCTGGCCGAAGGGGCAGCCTTTCTCGCGGAGCAGGACCTTGCAGGCGCTGGGCAAGCCTTTGCGCAAGCGCTCGAGATCGATCCCGAAAATGTTAAGGCCTTAGCCGGTCTCGCCCGCTGCTATCTCCAGACCGGCGACCTTGAGCGCACAGCTGAACTGATCGCCATGGTCCCGGCTGGGGCCAAGGATGCCAGTCTCGACAGTGTTAAGGCGGCGCTCGCCCTTGCCTCCGCGCCAAAATCGGAAACCTCGGGTCTTGAGGAGCAGATCGCAGCCAATCCCAATGACCATGAGGCCCGATTTGCCTTGGCCAATGCTCTGGCCGCGCAAGGACAGCTTTCCGCTGCTGCAGATCAATTGCTGATGATCATTGAGCGAGAGCGGGCATGGAATGATGATGCCGCTCGCAAGCAACTGCTTACCGTATTTGAGGCCGCCGGGCCAATGTCCGATGTGGCCAAACAGGGTCGGCGGCGGCTGTCCTCCATTCTGTTTTCGTGACCGGAGCGAACCGATGACGAGCGGCAAATTTAGGCAGCTTTCCGACCTACCGGCGACCATTCCGGTCTTTCCGCTGAGCGGGGCCCTGATGCTGCCCCACAGCCAACTGCCGCTAAATATTTTTGAGCCGCGCTATCTCAATATGATCGACGATGCGATGATGGGTGATCGGGTCATTGGCATGATCCAGACCGTGCCGGGTGGTGATCGCTCACAACCCAACCTCGCTAAGGTGGGGTGCTTGGGCCGCATTACGAGTTTTTCAGAGACACCCGATGGGCGCTATCTGATTACCCTCACCGGGCTTTGCCGCTTCAAAATCGATACTGAGCTTACGGTGATGACGCCCTATCGTCAGGTCCAAGCCGACTACACAGATTTTGGCGGGGACCTAAGGGATCTTGATGATCAGGCCAGCTTTGATCGCCCTCGATTTCTGACAGTGTTGAAGGCCTTTCTAGACCATCATGGGCTGGAGATTGACTGGAAGGGCGCTGAAAATGCGCCCTCTGAGCCCTTGGTTACGAGCCTTGCCGCAGCCCTTCCCTTTTCGCCGGTTGAACGTCAGGCGCTGCTCGAGGCCCCGAGCGCTTCAGACCGCCTTGAGGTCCTGATCGCCCTCATGCAAATCAATGCCGCCGAGCCCAAGGGGGAAGACGACGCCCCGACACCCCTGCAATAGGATCCGCCATGACGCCCACGCCCTCACTGCAAAATGATGTTGATCCGCGCCTGCTCGAGGTCTTGGTCTGTCCGATCAGCCATGGTCCGCTCGACTATGATCGTCAGAAGGGGGAGCTGATCAGCCGCAAGGCGCAGCTTGCCTATCCGATCCGCGATGGTGTCCCGGTCATGCTCGCCGAAGAGGCCCGGACCCTCGACGAGGGCGAATGACCACCCCCTGGCCCACCGACCTGACCCTGCTGCGCCGTGAAGGTCAGCTTCAAGTCACCTATGATACAGGTGAGCAGCACCGCATTGGCGCGGAGCTCTTAAGGGTTATGACACAGAGCGCAGCTGATCGCGGCCATGGATCAGGACCGGGCAAAACCGTTTTTGGCAAGGCGGATATCGGCATTATCAACCTGACGCCTATCGGTCGCTATGCGGTGCGATTGGAATTTTCAGACGGCCACCAGTCGGGGCTCTACACCTGGGATCAGCTTTATGATTTGGGCCGCAACCAAGACCGGATCTGGACGGACTATCTGAAACGCCTCGCCGTTGAGGGCCTGAGCCGCAATCCCTAGAGCGGCTCGCCGCGCAAGAGCTTGGGTAGATCGCCGACGGCGCCGCCCGCCTCTTGCATAAAGAACTTGCGGGCCGGGCCAATGAGGTTGACCACCGCCATCCCCGCGCCTCGCGCAAATCGCAGCATCGGATTGTCGTTCGAAAAGAGACGAACAAAGAGGTCCGTCGCCGCCGCCAGCATGACATTGTCGAACCGTCGCCAAGCCGCATAGCGCTCTAAGACCACCAATGAGCCAATATCTTCGCCCAAGCGGGTCGCGTCGGTCAGAACCTCAGCCAAGGCCGCTGCGTCCTTGAGGCTCAGATTGAGCCCTTGACCGGCGATTGGGTGAATCCCATGGGCAGCATCGCCCATCAAGACCAGCCGTGGCGCGGCCATGGATTCCGCCAACTGCAGCGACAGGGGATAGACAAAGCGGGGCCCCAAGACCTCGATCTCCCCCAAAAAATCACCAAAGCGTCGACGCAGATGGGCCTCAAACACTTCGGGTCTGGCACCCCGCAAGGCCTCGGCCCGGTCGGTCTTTTCGGTCCAGACCAGGCTGGCGCGATTGCCCGTCAGGGGCAGGATTGCGAAAGGACCTGAGGGCAGAAAATATTCATGGGCCACACCCTCATGGGGCTTGGCCATAGCCACGGTGGCGACCACGCCGGACTGTTGGTAGTCCCACCCTACAGTGCCAATCTTAGCGGCTTGGCGTATGATCGAGTGACGACCCTCAGCGCCAACCACAAGCGGCGCACGAAGAACGCGACCATCGCTGAGCGTTACCTGCGCCGCCGAGCTATCGGCGCTTGCCGACACCACCGATACAGGGGCCAAAACAGGAATAGCCGCCTCGATAACCGCTTGGGCGAGCGCGGCACGTATGGAGCGGTTCTCCAACATGTAGCCGAGGGGCTCACCGTCCGAGCGGTCGGCGATCTCGGCAGAATCAAAACGCAGCAGGAACGGGCTGGGCGCGCCGTTGGCCGCACCGGGCGCACGCCCATCTGTCACCAGAATCTGCTCAATATTTTGTGCCTGCTGAGCCAGGGCATCACCAACGCCAAGCGCTTTCCACAGCCTAAAGCTCGAATAGGCAATCGCGGACGCGCGACCGTCAAACTCAGGAGCCAAATGGGCGTCGAAGGTCTGGGGATCGATCAATAGTGGACGCAAGCCGCCACTATCCAGTGCCAGCGCGAGGGTCATGCCTGCCATTCCGGCACCGACGATGATCACGTCCGCATCGAAACCTGTCTGAACGGAAGCGGGCTCTTTAAGGGTCATGGTTGCTTATGTCGTTCGTTACGGGCCTTCGTCCAGAGGGGATTTGACGCAGCGAGGTTGATCAATCGGCCGGGCGGCAAGGTCATGGTAAACAGGCCTTAACCCTCTTGTCGTAAAATCAGGCCCTAATGGACAGCGAGTTTGTCTGGGTGGAGTGCGATATATGGCGCGGGTGGCGCAAAGGTCCAATCTGCAATTGATTGCTATGGGCCTAAGGTTTGGCTGGAGCCATCCGCTGACTGCGCGGTTTCGGGGCGGCATGACGATGGCCTTGGGCCTCGCCCTGATCCTTGCCTTTGCCTCCTATAATGCCTCCGATCCGAGCTTTAATGCGGCCACAGGGGGCGCGCCGACCAACCTTTTGGGTACATTAGGCGCAGGCATTGCCGACGCCGCCATTCAGTCCCTCGGTCTCGCCGCATGGGCGGGGGCGCTGTTGATGGTCGCAGCCGGGCTCTGGCGCGTCGGCGCGCGTGAGCCTGACGAGACCCGAGGTATCATTCGCCTTCGCTCCCTCGTGGGCCTGATTGGGGCGCTTGCCTTGGCGGGCATCCTCGCGGCCGCGCCAACACCCGCCTCTTGGCCCCTTGCCAGTGGTTTGGGCGGCTTCTGGGGCGAAAGCCTTTTGCACCATCTGGGAAACCTGTTTGGTCTGATCCATGTCCCTGGCGGCAGGATCATAGCGGCTGTGCTGTTAAGCGTCGGTGCCATCACCGCTCTTGGCTTTGGCTCGGGGATTACAAAGGATATGGTTGGCCGAGCGGTTCTGACCTTGCGCTCCAGTCTCGCTGAACAGGCCCGTCGCCGCGCTGAGCAACCGGCCACGAAGGTCCTCGCCACGCCTAAGCCGCGTGCGACGCGGCCGGCACGCGCCAGGTCCGCCGCCGCGCTTGATGAGGGGTTGGCGGTCAACCTCGATGATGAGTTGGATGCGCCGCCAGAGGCCGCGCCTCAGGTGCTCAACATTAAGGCCCCGAAGACCTCCAACCGCGAGCAACGCGAAAACCAAAAGGCCTTTGACTTCGTTCAGCCCGGTGGGTTCCAATTGCCGGAACTAGCCATGTTGGCCAAGCCCAAGCCCAGATCCTCGGCCTTTGACGAGGGCTCCTTGCGCCAAAATGCTCGGATGCTGGAAAGTGTGTTGGCCGAGTTTGGTGTTAAGGGCCAGATCGACCAGATCCGTCCTGGTCCCGTTGTCACGCTCTATGAGTTGGTCCCCGCACCGGGCGTCAAACATGCCCGCGTCGTGGCCCTGTCTGATGATATTGCCCGCTCGATGAGTGCCAGAGCCTGCCGGGTTGCAGTGGTTCAAGGGCGCAACGCCATTGGTATCGAGCTACCCAACTCTCATCGGGAGACCGTCTATCTGCGCGATCTTTTGGCCTCGAGCGAATATGAGAAATCGAGCCAGATCCTGCCCATGGCGCTGGGCGAGACCATTGGCGGCGAGCCCTATATTGCCGACATGTCCAAGATGCCCCACCTGTTGATCGCAGGCACCACCGGCTCGGGTAAGTCGGTCGGGGTCAATGCTATGATCCTGTCGATCCTCTACCGGTTGCCGCCGGACAAATGCAAATTCATCATGATCGACCCAAAGATGCTCGAGCTGTCGGTCTATGACGGTATTCCACATCTTTTGGCCCCGGTCGTGACCGATCCGAAGAAGGCCATTGTCGCGCTCAAATGGACCGTGCGCGAGATGGAGGACCGCTATCGGCGCATGTCCAAGATCGGCGTGCGCAATATTGGCGGCTTCAATGAGAAGGCCAATGAGGCGCTGGCCAAGGGCGAGCACTTTGTGCGCACCGTCCAGACCGGCTTCGATGAGGCTGGACGACCCGTCTATGAAGAAGAAAAGCTGCGCCCCGATCCCATGCCCTATCTGGTCGTGGTCATTGACGAGGTCGCGGACCTGATGATGGTGGCGGGCAAGGACATTGAAGGTGCCGTTCAGCGTCTGGCCCAGATGGCGCGGGCTGCGGGTATCCACCCACCCAGCGCCCCTCGGTCGATGTCATTACCGGCACCATCAAGGCCAACTTCCCCACCCGGATCAGCTTTCAGGTCACCTCCAAGATCGACAGCCGCACGATCATGGGCGAGCAGGGTGCCGAGCAACTGCTGGGCCAGGGCGACATGCTCTATATGGCCGGGGGCGGACGGATCACGCGCCTTCACGGGCCCTTTGTCTCTGACGGAGAAGTTGAGACGGTCGCGGCCTTTCTGCGCAGTCAAGGCCAGCCGCAATATCTCGAAGAGGTCACCGCCAGCGATGACGAGGATGGCGGTGACGGCGACGGAGGCGGCGAAGGCAGCATGTCCGGCGATGATCTCTATGATCGGGCCGTCGCTGTGGTCACCCGCGACCGCAAGGCCTCGACCAGCTATATCCAGCGCCGCCTGCAGATCGGTTATAACCGGGCGGCATCCTTAATGGAAAAGATGGAGCGCGAAGGCGTGGTGGGCGCGGCCAACCATGCCGGGAAACGCGATATTTTGGCTGGCCCGCCTCCGTAAGGCGGGTTTAGACCTTTGGTCATATCCTCGCCCGGATTGGCAGTTAGGGTCATTCTGGTTAGAGGATAGGCCATGATGACCCAATCGCCCCACCGCCCAATGAGCCGCTCCATCCGGATCGTGAGCCTGATTGCGCTCCTATGTCTTGGCGCGCCCGCCGTCGCTTCCGCTCAGCCAGTCCGGTCGAGCGCGGTGGCCCTATCGGCAGACGACAAGGCCCTGGTCGCAAAGGCCAGCGCCTATCTGCAATCGCTGGGACAGGCCCGAGGCCGGTTTGTTCAAACCGATCCCTTTGGCACCAAGAGCCGGGGCGACCTTTACCTCAAGCGGCCCGGCAAGATGCGCTTTGCCTATGACCCGCCGCTGGGGCTGCTCGTCGTGTCCGATGGTTTCAATGTCTCCATCGCGGACAGTCGGCTAAAGACCTTTGACCGCTATCCCTTGGGCACCACGCCCTTAGCCCTGCTTTTGGCTCGAGAAATCCGCCTTGATCGCGGTGTGATCATCGACCGGGTGACCCGCAGCGCCGATAGCTTTGCCATTACGGCCCGGGATGGCCGCAAGGAGGCGGAGGGACGCATTGTTTTGACCTTCTCATCAAGCCCCGTGGCCCTGAAGTCTTGGACCGTCACCGATGCTCAAGGACAGACCACCCGCATTGATTTGGAACAGTTTTCCGCTGCCTCAGGCCTAGACCCTGCCCTGTTTGTCTTGGTCGACCCTCGCAGCCTCGCGCCAGGATCGGCGAAGACCCGGCGCTGATCTGTGACATTTTGACGACAGGCAAGGAAAACCGTGATTCACCTTGACTTTATATGCTGGCGTGTCTATAAGGTCACACTAGGCGGCGGCATATTCCCCTGTGCCGCTTGATCCTATGTCGGATTACATCCCCTCCCGACATCGGTGTGAACGTCTACTTTTTAGCCCGGAAGCGGTCTGACCCGCTCCGGGCTTTTTTTCGGGTGGCAAACGGGCCTATAGGGGATCAACCGCCAACCCCGGACCCTTGCCATGCGCCTTCGCCTCGCCACCTGGAACATCAACTCGGTCCGCCTGAGGCTTGACCAGATCGCGCGCTTTGTCGCCGAACAGGCCCCCGATGTCCTCTGTTTGCAGGAAATCAAATGTCAGAACGGCGAGTTTCCGACCGAAGCCTTTGAGGCCATAGGCCTGCCCCATCTCGTTATTCGGGGTCAGAAGAGCTATCACGGCGTGGCCATCGCCTCGCGTCTTCCCTTCGAAGAGGGCATGGATCTTGACCTGTGCCGTGAGGGCCATGCCCGCACCGCTGCGGTCAAGGTGGCGGGGGTCGAGATCCACAATTTCTACATCCCGGCTGGCGGTGACGAGGCTGACCGCGTGGCCAATCCCAAGTTCGATCATAAGATGGATTTTTTCGAGCGCCTGACCGCAGATATGGCCAAACGTGACCCCAAGGCTCCCCTGATTCTGACCGGTGACCTCAATGTCGCGCCGGGCGAAAATGACGTCTGGAGCCACAAGCAGATGCTCAAGGTGGTCAGCCATACGCCCGTCGAGATCGAGGCCATGGCCAAGCTCAAGGCCTCACTCGGCTTTCTGGACCTGCCCCGCGAAGCGGTTCCGGAGCCACAGAAGCTCTTTTCTTGGTGGAGCTATCGCGCCGCTGATTTCCGCGCCTCGAACCGGGGCCTTAGGCTCGATCACATCTTGGCCAGCCCGGGCCTAAGAGACGCCGCCTTTGCGCAAGGCTCGGTCTCTTCGATGGTCCATGACACGGTGCGCGAGTGGGAACGACCCAGTGATCACGTGCCCGTCACGGCCGATTTGATGGTCTAGGGCGCGAGGCGATAGCCGCCGGGCTCGGTCAGGAGCAGTTTCTGCGACCCCGTCTCCGGCTCGATCTTTTGACGCAAACGATAGACATGGGTTTCTAGCGTGTGGGTGGTCACGCCGGCATTATAGCCCCAGACCTCGGCCAAGAGTTCCTCGCGCGACACCGACTTGGTCCCGGCGCGATAGAGATATTTCAGGATATTGGCTTCCTTTTCGGTCAGCCGGATCTTCTTTTGCTTGGCATCCACCAAGAGCTTGGCAGACGGGCGAAACTCATAGGGGCCAAGCCGATAGACCGCATCCTCAGACTGTTCGTGGACGCGAAGTTGGGCACGGATACGGGCCACCAGAACCTGAAACTTGAAGGGCTTGGTGACATAGTCATTGGCCCCAGACTCTAGGCCTCGGATCGTGTCTGTATCCGTATCGGCAGCGGTCAGCATGATCACGGGGGCCGTGACGCCTACCAGACGCATTTGCTGACAGGCATCGCGGCCGTCCATATCCGGCAAGTCCACATCCAGCAGGATCAGGTCTGGCTTAATCTCTTGCGCCAAACGCAGCCCATCGATGGCATTTTGCGCCTGAACGGTGTTGAATTCGTCGTGTAGGTCCAGTTGCTCGGCAAGGGCGGAGCGCAGGTCCTCATCGTCGTCGATGATCAGCAGGGTCTTATGTTGAGCCATAGGATAGAACATGCACCGGTCTGGGCGTTTGGCAAAGGGCAGAGGTGAGCCATGATCTTCACGGCTTCGTCAGATGGGAACTTTACCCTCAATGGCCGCGTGGTTCCATGCGCGATCGGGCGCAGCGGCATGATTGCAGCAACCGACAAGCGTGAAGGGGATGGGGCAAGTCCGCTTGGTATTTGGCCCATTCGTCGCTTTGTCTATCGCGCAGACCGCCTGTCTCTACCGCAGACTCTATTGCCGATCGCTGCGACCCAGCCTCAGGACGGATGGTGCGACGGCGCGGACGATCCGCTCTATAATCAACCCGTCACCCTGCCCTACCCCGCCAGCGCCGAGCAGATGTGGCGCGAGGATCATGTCTATGATCTGGTCGGCATCTTGGGGCACAATGACGACCCGCCGATGGCGGGCATGGGCTCGGCCATCTTTTTACATCTCGCCCGCCCCGGTTTCTCGCCAACAGAGGGCTGTATCGCCTTAAGCCTAGAAGACATGCTCGAGGTCATACGCCTTGCCGGGCCGGGCTCAGCCATCGAAATCAAGCTCTAGGAGAGGCTTAATAGGTCCTCGCGCCAAAGAGCGCCGAGCCCACCCGGACCGAGGTTGCGCCATGGGCAATTGCGGTCTCGAAATCACCGCTCATACCCATCGAGAGCTTGGCCAGACCATTACGCGCCGCGATCTTGGCGAGCAGCGCAAAGTGCATACCGGGGGGCACCCCTTCGGGCGGAATAGCCATCAGGCCCTCAATGGGCAGGCCCAAGGACCGGCATTCGGCGATGAACCCATCGGCAACCGTCGGCGATACCCCGGCTTTTTGCGGCTCTTGGCCGGTGTTGACTTGGACATAGAGGCGCGGCGTCCGCCCTTGCCGCGCGGCCTCTTCGGCCAAGGCCTTGGCCAGTTTCGGACGATCCAGCGTCTCAATCACATCAAACAGGGCCACAGCATCGCGGACCTTATTGGTCTGTAGCGGCCCAATCAGGCGCAACTCCAATCCCTCGCGTCGATTGGCCCAACGCTCTTGGGCCTCTTGAACCCGGTTCTCGCCAAAAATAAGCTGTCCTTCTGCCAAAACCGGTGCAATGGCCTCCCATGGCTGTTGCTTGGAGACGGCGACAAGCGCCACATCCTCTGGCGACCGGCCCGCCGCGCGGGCTGCGGATGCCATTCGGGTCAGGATCGTTTGACGGGGCGAGATTTGAGTGTCGGTCATGATGCCATGGAACTGAAGCGGCGCGGCCTGATCGCCGAAGCGGCGAAGCTAGGCCGTCTGGCTCAAAAGCGAAAGGCTCCTAAGGGGCTCAGAGCAAGATCTGTCGCCCTGCCCCGCCTTTGGCTGATGACCGATCCAGACCGGTTACCCGACCTTTTGGGTACGGCCCTAACCCTGCCTAGGGGAAGCGGGATCATCTATCGCAGCTTTGGCCGTCCTCAGGCGCTGGCCGAGGCGTTGGCCTTAGCCGATTTGGCCAAACGACGGGGCCTGACGCTCTTGATCGGCGCAGATGAGGCCTTGGCCTGCAAGGTTGGGGCTGATGGGGTTCACCTGCCCGAACGGATGATGGGCGAGGCGAGGCGGGTCAGGGCCCGGCATCCGAGCTGGATCATCACCACAGCGGCCCACAGCCCCCGCGCCATCGCCAAGGCGGCCCAGCTCGGACTGGATGCGGCACTGGTTTCACCGGTTTTCGCCAGTCAAAGCCCATCAGCCGGTCGCCCTCTGGGACAAACACGGCTTGCCGCGTGGGTCAGCAACGCCAAGCTGCCTGCCATCGCGCTGGGCGGCATAGGCCACAAAAATGCCCGCCTCCTTTCGGGGACGGGCGTCTGGGGGATCGCAGCGATCGAAGGCCTTAGAACTTGAAGGCGGTCTCTAGGCGAACGCGCGGCGCGCGATCTTGCGGCACGGTGTAGCGATTAAGTTGGGCTGAGTCGCCCAGTGCCACAGCACCGCCGACGCGCAAGGAGGGGGACAGCCGATAATAGGCACCCGCCTGAATGTCTTTTAGCTGCATGTCGCGGCTGGAAGGCTGGGTCAGGTCCAGCTTGACGCCCCAACGGGCCTTATCGTCCCACTGCAAGGAGCGGCGGGTCGATTGAGCGCCCCACTGGTTCTGATCCTTAGCAAACGCATCGGTTCCAGGGGCCACCTCAGTGGTCACGGTTGCCTTGCCGCGCGGCGCATCAGCGGCATGAGCCGTCAGTGCCATCCCCGAGAGGATCAGCCCGACCGTGCCAACGGCTATGGTGCGCAAGAGAGACATGACTAAACCGAGTGAACCTGTATTCTTTGAACCGCATTGATCGTCATCAAGGGCGAACCAAATCATCCTCGACAGCCTTGATTAAAGGCTTCTTTTCCGCGGGGTCAACACGGACTCTGTTGACCACCACAAGATTCATCCGCCTGATGGGCGCTAAACATCATTCTGTGGCCCTTTAGTCACGTGATTCCTGTTTGGAGGCAGCGTCGCCGTGCTATAGACCGCGATGATGACAGTTTGAGGCGGTCGGGGGCGACAGAGCCAATCCGAACAGTACGGATTAGCCAATGAGTGGAGCGATTGAATATGGCGTTTATGCGTAAGGCGTCTGTGGTGGTCGCAGCCGTGGCCCTCGTGGCAGTTGCCGGCTGTTCGACCCTTAAGATCGGGGGATCAAAGGGTCCGACCGTCTTCCAAACCCAAGAAGAAGGTGGCTTTAACCCCTTCCGTCGCAAGTCTGCTGTGGCCGCTGAAGCGGGCAGCCAGATTGGTGTTAACAGCTATCTATGGCGCGCCTCACTCGACACCCTATCCTTCATTCCGCTGACCTCGGCCGATCCTTGGGGCGGCGTGATCATTACCGATTGGTACACCAGCCCGGAAAAGCCTGATGAGCGCTTCAAGGTCACAGTCTATATCCTCGACACCCGCCTTCGCGCCGATGGCCTGAATGTTGCGGTGTTCAAGCAGGTGAAGGATGCGTCCGGCGCTTGGGCCGACTCGCCCACCGCCGCGCAAACAGAGACCGATATGGAAAATGCGATCCTGACCCGCGCCCGTCAGCTGCGTCTGTCGACCATTAACGGTAAGGGCTAAACGGGGCGGCCTAGCCGCTCCCCCTTATCCTTCGATCCCCTCCGGCACCGTTCGCGCGTTGCCGCCACCCTTCCCTTCTGCCAAAGCCGCCACAGTCATGCCCCGTTACAATCCAAAAGAAGCTGAGCCCAAATGGCGCGCCGCTTGGGATGAGGCGGGGGTGTTCACCACCGTCGCGCCCGAAGCTGCTGGTGACCGTCCAAAGTACTATGTGCTTGAGATGTTCCCCTATCCGTCTGGGCGCATCCATATGGGCCATGTCCGCAACTATGCGATGGGCGATGTGGTGGCACGGTTCAAGCGGGCGAGGGGCTTTAACGTCCTTCATCCGATGGGCTGGGACGCCTTTGGTATGCCGGCTGAAAATGCAGCCATGGAGCGGGGTATCCACCCCAAGGGTTGGACCTACGACAATATCGACGCCATGCGCCGCCAGCTTAAGCTGCTCGGCCTATCGGTCGATTGGTCGCGTGAGTTTGCGACCTGCGATCCCGACTATTACGGCAAGCAGCAGGCCTGGTTCCTTGAACTGCTGGCCAAGGGCCTCGTCTATCGCAAGGAAGGCGTGGTCAATTGGGATCCGGTCGATATGACCGTTCTGGCCAATGAGCAGGTGATTGACGGCAAGGGCTGGCGTTCCGGCGCGACCGTTGAAAAGCGCAAGCTGACCCAGTGGTTCTTGCGCATTACCGACTATGCCGACGCCCTGATCGAAGGTCTCGGCGGCCTTGATCGCTGGCCAGACAAGGTCCGCCTGATGCAGGAAAACTGGATCGGAAGGTCCAAGGGCCTGCGCCTGACCTTTGACTTTTCCGGCTCCGCCCCGGCCGGGTTTGAGGGCGGCCTAGAGGTCTATACCACCCGTCCAGACACGCTCTATGGCGCGAGTTTCTTGGCCATCGCCCCCGATCATCCGTTGGCGGAGCAATTGGCCGCAGCAGATCCTAAGACGGCTTCTTTTGTGGCCGAATGTCGTCATGGCGGCACCTCTGCGGCGGACATTGAAGCGGCTGAAAAGAAGGGCCTCAATACCGGCCTTTCCGTTGCCCATCCCTTTGATTCCACGAAGACATTGCCGGTTTGGATCGCGAACTTTGTGCTGATGGACTATGGCACCGGCGCGATCTTTGGCTGTCCGGCACACGACCAGCGCGATCTGGATTTTGCGCGCAAATATGACCTGCCGGTCCGGTGCGTGGTCCTTCCCAATGGTGAAGATCCCGCGACCTTCACGGTCGACAAGGAGGCCTATGTCGGCCCCGGCAAGATTTTCAATTCCGAATTCCTAAACGGTCTTGAGATCGAGCCCGCCAAGGCCGCGGCGATCGACAAAATTGAGGCGCAGAACCAAGGCAAGGGCGCGACGGTCTACCGGTTGCGCGATTGGGGCGTCTCTCGCCAGCGCTATTGGGGCTGCCCGATCCCGATCATTCATTGCGAGGCTTGCGGCCCGGTCTCGGTCCCTGCCGATCAGTTGCCGGTCGTCCTGCCCGACGATGTCGAGTTTGATCGTCCCGGCAATCCGCTGCTTCGTCACCCCACCTGGCGACACGTCTCCTGCCCCTCATGCGGTGGCAAGGCGGAGCGCGAGACCGATACGCTGGACACTTTCGTCGACAGTTCTTGGTATTTTGCCCGGTTTGCCGATCCCAAATCGTCTGATCCCGTCAACCGCGCGGCGGCGGACTATTGGCTGCCGGTCGACCAATATATCGGCGGTGTAGAGCATGCCGTGCTGCATCTGCTCTATGCCCGCTTCATCACCCGCGCCCTGAAGGATACGGGCGCACTGGGCGTTGAGGAGCCATTTGCCGGGCTCTTTACCCAAGGCATGGTCACGCATGAGACCTATCGCCTAGCCGACGGCAGTTGGGTCGAGCCGCAAGCAGTCGATATTGTCCATGAGGGCAATCAAAGGATCGCGCGCCTGATCGAGGGCGGCGATGCTGTGACCATCGGCGATATCGAAAAGATGTCGAAGTCCAAGAAGAACGTTGTGGCTCCCGAGGACATTTTTGACGCCTATGGTGTTGATGCCGCCCGCCTCTTTGTCATGTCCGATAGTCCGCCAGAGCGCGATGTCCAATGGACCAATGGCGGCGTCGAGGGTGCTTGGCGCTTTGTCCACCGCGTCTGGAACGAGTTCGACAGTCAACCAGAGGGTCCCGCGCCCAAGGCCGACTATAGCGGCGATCCCAAATCACTCGAGGTCATCAAGGCTGCCCATCGTCTGATCGGCAGCCTGACTGACAGCATCGAGGGCTTCCGCTTCAATGGCGGCATTGCGCGACTGTACGAATTCTTAAATATTTTGAAGGGCTTGCCTGTCACGGGGGCAAACGATACTGCCCTCGCGGCCAGGGCCGAGGCCCTGTCGATCTTGGCGAGGCTGATCGCACCCTTCACACCCCATCTTGCCGAAGAGTGCTGGGCGCGTTTGGGCGGCGAGGGTCTGGTGGTCGATGCGCCCTGGCCAGTTTATGTCCCCGCTCTTGCCGCCGAGGATCAACGGACCTTGCCGGTGCAGATCAACGGCAAGCGTCGCGGGGAAGTGACCGTGGCCGCTGGTCTTGGTGAGGCCGAGGTCGAGAAAATAGCGCTGGCGGATGGCGACGTTGCACGCCACCTTGAGGGCCTGACGGTTCGCAAGGTCATCGTCGTCAAGGACCGGATCGTCAATATCGTCGCCAACTGAACGACCGCTGCGGACCATCAAGGCAAGGGGATCACTTGGAACATCGGATCGTCACATCAAGGCTCAGGGGCTGGCTAGCGCTCGGGGCGACCTTGGTGAGCTGCCTCTGCGTCGCCGCCTGCGGCTTCACGCCCCTCTATGCCTCACCGGGCGTGGCTCCGGGGCTGTCGGCAATCGCAACGGATGTGGCGCAAGGACGGGCTGGC
The DNA here is from genome assembly GCA_041182125.1 of Pseudomonadota bacterium. Lineage (GTDB taxonomy): Bacteria > Pseudomonadota > Alphaproteobacteria > Caulobacterales > Caulobacteraceae > CAISGS01. Next base: position 908 of record JBEGOG010000034.1, on the reverse strand, counting down.
TATCTGCTGCGCGAAGATCTGGACGATGCCTTTGGTCGCGACGCTGCCATCCCGCCCGCCTATCGGTTGAAGGTCGTGGTTGAAGAAAAGCGCCTGCCGCGCGGCCTTCGAGTCGATAATGTCGCCAACCGCTATGAGCTTCAACTGAAGGTCACCTATAGCCTGACCGACGCCCAGACCCGGGCGGTCTTGACTTCCGGGCTTGTTCCCATCGCCGTCACCTACGACTCCGCCGACGCCCCGTATGGCGGCATCGCGGCCCAGCAGGATGGTCAAAAGCGGGCGGCGTCAGAGGCGGCTCAGCAGATCCGGCTTGAGATCGCGCGCTATTTCGCCAGTAAAAAGGCCCCCTAGACCCATGATTTTGGCCAAAAAGCCCGATATTGATCGGTTTTTGGCCCAACCGGGGTCGGATATCCGCACCGGGGTCGGATATCCGCGCTGTTCTGCTCTATGGCAAGGACCGCGCCGTGGTCCGCGAGCGGGCCGATCTGGTCGCGGCCAAATCCACGCAAAATCCTGACGATCCCTTTGACGTCGCCGTCCTGACCGAAACCGACCTTTCTAACGATTCTGCGCGACTGGTCGATGAGTTGGCGGCCATGTCGCTCATGGGCGGGCGACGGCTGGTCCGGCTTAAGCTCACAGGCGAAAAGGGTCCGGTGGACAAGGCCGCCGCCGAAGCGCTCAAACAGCATGTCGAGGGCCTGCTCAATCGCGACGCCATGCTCTTGATCGAAGCCGGAGCGCTGGCCAAGGATTCCGCCCTGCGCAAGGCCGCTGAACAGGCCAAGACCGGCGCGGTGGTTATACCCTGCTATGAGGACGACACAGGCGACGTCGCAAGGCTGGTCCGTGACCTTCTCAGCAAAGATCGGGTGGGCCTGAGCGCCGACGCTCTTGATCTG
>JBEGOG010000033.1:0-9634 GCA_041182125.1 Pseudomonadota bacterium | reverse complement strand
ATTCGCAACCTATCTATCAAGACACGCGAATGCGGTCCTCAACAGATGTGACGCCGGGGGCCGCCCAAGCGGCTTGCTCTGCAATCTGTCGTTCGTGCCACGTCTTTACCTGGCCCTCTAAGGTGACCTTTCCTTGCTCAGCCCGGACTGTAATCCGGTCCGCTTCAAGCTCAGCATTACGCAAGAAGGCCTTTTCGATCTTTTCGCGAATGTGGCTTGAACTCAGGGCTGGCTTGATCGCGATCAGGTTGCTGACGCCGCGGACGCCGGTCAAACGGTTCACCGCCCGTTCGGCGGCTTGGCGCTGATAGGCCCAGTCGACTGAGCCAGACAGGGTGACCCAGCCGTGCTCGACCTTGACCTTCATGCTTTCAGAGGTCCAAACATTCCACTTTAGGATATCGAGACAGCGCTTGGCGATCTCGTCATCTGACGTCTTTGGACTGCTCGGGAGGCGGACTTCCAGCTCCATCGCGATGGCCTTTACCCCCTTTACCCGGCTAACGGTGCGTTCGGCGGCAAGCTTTTCAGCATAGGTGTCAACATGCCCTTCGAGCGTGACTATGCCATCCACGACACTGACGGCGATGCCCGCTGAATTGATGCTGGGCTCAAAATCGAGCTCATCAATAATGTCGAGCCTTAAGGCTTTATCGTCCATAGTCTGTCTCCTTCTAAGGGAATGACCCCGACCAACCGTTGCTTCGGTGAAACACCGTCATTGTGGATCGGAACGAGGCGGGGGCCCATGATTTGGATCAAGGCGGGTTGGACGACTGGCCTCTGGTGCTTGCGCCGATTTGGGGGCTGCCTTTGCTTTTGGGGGGACGACGTTGGGCGGGTTCGGTTGAGGGCGGCAGGCGGCGGTGCTCAAGAGGATTAGGATCGATATCAGCACAGGGCCACACCATAAGGAGGGTTCTGTCCTGTCCATGGCGGAAGTCCTTAATCTATTGGGTTAAAGCCATCAGTGCGCTACGAGCAGGAGGGTAGGGTCATCGTCATGGAGCATGGCGCGACTGACGCCGCCCAAGATGAATTCCTGCAGTCTGGTTCGCCCATAGAGGCCCATGACCACCAGGTCCGCACCGAGGGCCTTTGTTTGGGCTTGAACCAGTTCGCTAGCCTCCGCGTCCGTCCCACTGAGCAGGTCGATGTGCGGCGTGATCTCGTGGCGAGCAATGTGCTGTTCCAGCCTCTTGATGGCCTCCTGCTCGGCGCTCACACAGATCACCGATAGCTCTAGGCCCTTAAGAATGGGCCAAGCGCCACGAAGGGCGTTGGCGACTTCACGGCTGCCATTCCAAGCCAGAACGGCCTTAGTGACGACCAGACTTTCGGTTGACCGTGGAACAAGAAGAACTGGCCCCCCGGCAGACAGGGTCACATCGGCGGCCGAGAATCCGGGGGCCATCATTCCCCCCTTTGGATAGACGAGGAGATCGGTACATCGCGCCAAACCAACAAGCTCGGAATTGTCCGCGCCATCTAGATCGCGCCATTCATGATGGACCCCAGCCTCCGTTGCCAAAGCTTGGAACTGATCTTTGGCCTTTTGACTCGTCGTGCGGACAAGGACAGCGTGATCGTCCATCATGGTTTGGATGACATCCCCCGGCACATAGGCACCGAACTCTGACGCCATATAGGGGTATATAAACGGGGGCTTGATGAAGGCTCCGATCAGGTGGGCCTCACACCGAATGGCCTGTTGGATTGCGGCAGATAACAGTGATTTGCTCTGCGGCTTGTCGTCTACCAAAACCAAAATGTCGCGATAGGTCATGCTCATCCCCTTGGTTGATGGGTAGATCATGGCGCGCTTGACGGGTATTGGCCTTGATAATGGTCAAGACGGGTTGGCCGTCTCAAAGTTCGAGAACATAGGATCCGGGGGCCGCGCATTCGAGATCAGTCGCATCCCCAGTCCCTTTAACAATTGGAGGGGATGTTCGCTGTTCTGACCCATGTTTTTGCAGCCAATTGACCCATTCTGGCCACCAAGATCCATCGCGAACCGGCGTCTGCTCCAGCCATTGGTCGGGGTCAATATAGGGGGCCAAGGCTGGGTTAAGGCCTATGCGGTAATAGGCCCCTCGCTTATCTGGCGGGCTTATAACGCTGCTGTTGTGGCCTCCACCACTCAAGGCGAAGGTCGTGTCGGTGGCGCTATAGAGAACGATCTTATAGACCGAGCGCCATGGCGCAATGTGGTCCCGCTCCGCTCCAAGCGCAAATACGGGCGTGCGGATGTCCTGCAAGGCGACGGCGCGACCATTCACCAATAGGGTGCTTCGTGACAGTCTGTTTTCAAGGAACAGGTCCCGCAGATACTCGCCGTGCATCCGCTCGGGCATTCGGGTCGGGTCCGCCAGCCAGGCATCCAATGCTGTAATCTGCGGCGGTTGTCCCAATAGATAACGGTTTACCAATTGCGACCAGATGAGCTCATTGGCCCGTAGGCTGTGGAAGGCGTTGGCCATCTGGCGGGCCTCGAGATAGCCGTGGATATGCATCAGGTCTTCGAGGGTCGCCAATTGGCTATGGTCGATAAATAGGAGGAGTTCGCCGGCTTCGACAAAGTCGGTTTGGGCAGCGAGCAAGCTGATGCTGGCCAGTCTGCGGTCATTGTCTCGGTCCATGGCCGCAGCTGCGATCGACAGGATCGTCCCCCCAAGGCAATAGCCAACGGCGTGAATTTTCTGGTTCGGAACCACCGAACCAACCCGTTTCAGGGCCTCCATAACGCCCGATTGGCGATAGTCGTCCATCCCCGCATCTCGGATCTCTCCGCCCGGATTTTTCCATGAGATCATGAAGACGGTAAAGCCCGCGTCGACCAGGTAGCGGACCAAGGACTGTTCGGGCGTTAGGTCCAATATGTAATATTTCATGATCCAAGCGGGAACGATCAATATGGGTTCGGCGTGCACCGTTGGTGTGCTGGGCTCATATTGGATCAGTTCCATCAAAGCGTTGCGGAAGATGACCTTGCCCGGTGTGGTCGCCATATTTTGCCCCACCCTGAACCTGTCGAGCGCCCGTAGCTTGCGATGACCTGCTTGGTGGGCCAGATCATCGATCAAGAGGTTTGCTCCTGCGACAAAGTTCATGCCCAGTTCACGGACCGTTGTGTCGACGACGGTGGGATTTGTATGAGGAAAATTGACCGGGGCCATGGCATTGAGAAGCCAGCGGCCAAGGAAATTGACCCGATTGAGGTGGTGAGGCGCGACGCCTCTGACCGCCTTGGACGCAGAGTCCCACTGGGCTTCGAGTGCAAGATGAACCTGCGCATAGAGGTTGAACGGGCGTTGACACCACTCATGTCGACGAAACCGGCGGTCGGAGACGTCGGCTGTGAAGGGGCAATCCGCTTCGCCTCCGGTCAACTGGGTTAAATGAAATCGCGAGAGGGCGAGGGCGCTGTTGATGGCCTGTTTCGACAGGTCAAGCTGTTGCCCAGGGGATGTCGCGAGGTGAAAGGCCCAATCGGCCCAAGCCTGGTAGGCTGCCCAAGGTGACAGCCCCCCCATCAAGGCTGCAAAGCCCCCCTTGAGCCGATGATCTAAGTTTTCAGAGGCTTCGGAGCGGTATAGGCTCTCGGACGCAGCGATTGTCGCAGTCGGTTCGGGTCGTCCTTTAGGCGTCATGACTCCGTCAGGCACGAAGGCTATCCATCTGTCGTTAGGGGACCCCTCTATCGCCCCGCGCAACGCCTCGCGCATTGCGCAAACTCAAGACCATCTTGATCGATCGACCCTTGGATCTGGTGGCTTGTATCCCCCGTCAACCTTGCCCATAGTGTCGGTAATCAATGATAAGGCAGGAAACATCATGGGTCAGTCTCAGCTCGTTATTCGTAATGGTCGTATTGTCGATGGCACCGGTGCCGATGGGTACTTCGGCGACCTAGCCATCAGCGACGGCAAGATTGTTGCTGTGGGCGACGCGGTCGGGTCTGGCGATCAGGAAATCGACGCCAAGGGCATGATTGTTGCGCCGGGCTTTATCGACATCCACACCCATTATGACCCACAGATCTGCTGGGACCGGTTGGCAACCCCGAGCCTAGAGCATGGCGTGACGACCGTGGTGATGGGCAACTGTTCACTCAGCCTCGCCCCCGTTCGCCCCAATGGCTCAGCCAAACTGATCAAGATGTTCGAAAAGATCGAGGACATCAAAGAGCCAACCTTTGCTGCCGCCGTGCCCTTTTCATGGGAAAGCTTCGGCGACTATCTGGACCATATCCGCCCCGGTCTTGGCATCAATATCGGGGCCTTGGTCGGCCATTCGGCGCTACGGTACTATGTGATGGGAGCTGACAGCCAAGAGCGGATCGCCACCGATAGCGAAATTGACGAGATGTGCCGCCTGATGGAAGAGGCCATGGCGGCGGGGGCTTTGGGCCTATCCACCTCCTATGTCGATATTGATGAGGATGGTCGTCCGGTTCCTAGCCGTCTTGCCGACATGCGTGAGAAGGTGGCGCTCTGTAAGGCCATGGCCAAGAGCGGGCGCGGCGTGCTTCAAACCGTACCCTATTTCATCGATATCGAGCAGCAGCTGGCCAATATCGAAGAGCTGGGCGACATCAGCCTGGCCAGCGGCGTGGTCTGTTCGGTTGCTCCAATCACCTATAGCCCTGTCGCGCCTGAAAATTGGAAGCGCTCATTGGCTAAACTTGAAGAGCAGCAGAAGCGTGGAGCCAAGGTGTTTGGCCAGTCCATGCCGCGCAGCTTTGACATCAACATCATCCTCTCCGAAACCTCGTTCATGCTCTATTCGGTCCGCCGCTGGGACATGCTGATGAAGCTGCCCTTGGCAGAACGTCTGGCCGGTTTCGCGGATCCTGAAGCCCGTCCGGTTCTGGTCGAGGCTGCAGAGCGCCGTATCTTGCCCCTGCTGCGCAATATGGCCGTGGGCCGAGTCTATTCGCCTGAGAACGAGAAGTATCTCGGTCGCAAGCTGACCGACATTTCTGAAGAGGTGGGTAAGTCCTTGGCCGATGTCATGCTGGACATTGCCGTCGCTGACGAGCTGAAGACGGAGTTCCAGATCCGAGGAGCGATCCACGCCGACCCTGAGATCGTCTCGACCATTCTCGACCATCCTTTAATCCATATCGGCGGTTCCGATGCTGGGGCCCACGTGACGCAATTCTGCGGCGCAGGCGACACGACGGACATGCTCGAGCGTTACGTCCGATCCTATGGCAAGATGTCACTCGAGCGGGCCATCCATCGCATGACCGGAGAACCCGCTAAGGATTGGGGCATTCGCGAGCGCGGTACGCTAAAGGTCGGACAGGCCGCAGATGTGGTGATCTTCAACGCCGATACAGTGGCTCGTGGAGATGAGATCTTCGTGCGCGACTTCCCCGGTGAAGCCAACCGCTATGTCCGCCATGCTACCGGTATCGACAAGGTCATCGTCAATGGCGCTGTCGTGCTCGATCGCGGGGAATATACCGAGTCTCGCCTAGGCCAGATCATCTAGCCCTGAGGGCTAGAGTTTTGTCCCGCGCAATCGCAGGGCATTGGTGATGACACTGACCGAGGACAGCGACATGGCCGCAGCTGCGAGTGTGGGGGACAGAAGCCAGCCAAAAGCCGGATAGAACAGTCCAGCGGCGATGGGGATCGCCGCTGCATTGTACCCAAAGGCCAACAGTAGGTTCTGGCGGATATTGCTCATCACCGCCTTTGAAAGGTGCCGGGCCCGGACCAGACCCTGCAGGTCGCCGCCGAGCAGTGTGACGTCGGCGCTCTGGATTGCAGCGTCGGAGCCGGTTCCCATGGCAATGCCGACATCCGCTGCGGCCAGCGCCGGTGCATCATTGACCCCGTCCCCGACCATGGCGACGATGTGTCCAGACTGCCGCAGGCTTTGGACAATCCCGGCCTTGTCCTCGGGCGAGACCTCGGCCCTTGTCTGGTCAATCCCGACCGACCGAGCGACGGCGTTGGCCGTGGTGTGATTGTCGCCTGTGACCATGATGATCTCGATGCCAAGGGACTTCAGCGCGGCAATTGTCTGCGCACTGTTCGGCTTGACCGGGTCGGCAATGGCGATCAGACCTGCCAACTCAGCGTCTAGACTGACGAAAACGACGATACAGCCTTGGGCGCGAAGGGCCTCTGCAGCTGTCGAAAGACCATCTGTGGATATGCCATGGTCTTGAAACAACAGCGTCCCACCGATCAGCATGTCGCGGTTGTCGACCCGGCCCACCACCCCCTTGCCCACAGGCGAGTCAAATTGGGCTGGGGCGCTCAGGGCGAGGCCTTGGTCTTGCGCGGCTTTGACGATCGCGCGCCCGATGGGATGTTCACTGCGGCTTTGGAGACTTGCTGCTAGGCGCAGAAGCTCCGATTCACTGATCCCGGGCAGGGTCTGGATCGAGGTGACAGCGGGATGGCCCTGGGTCAGGGTGCCAGTCTTATCGATGACAAGCCTATCGGCCTTTTCCAGCCGCTCGATAGCTTGGGCATTCTTAATCAGTATGCCGCCCAACGCACCGCGCCCGAGGCCGACCGTGATCGACAGAGGGGTCGCCAGACCAAGGGCGCAGGGGCAGGCGACCATCAGGACCGACACGCAAGCGATCAGTCCATGGCTCAATCGCGGTTCTGGCCCGACAAAGGCCCATATTACGCCTGATGCGGCGGCGATGGCGATGACACTGGGGACGAACAGGGATGAGACCTTGTCGGCCAGGCTCTGAATGGGCGCGCGGCTGTGCTGCGCGGCCTGAACCTGTCGCACGATCTGGGCGAGGAGGGTTGCTGAGCCGACCTTTTCCGCCCGAAATAGTAAGGTGCCGGAGCCATTGACCGCGCCGCCGACGACCCGGTCACCGGGGCCTTTGGTAACGGGCATGGATTCTCCCGTCATCAGGGACTCGTCCACCGCACTTCGGCCCTCAAGGACGAGCCCGTCTGCCGCAACCTTTTCACCAGGACGCACCCTGATCTGGTCACCGATATTTAGCTGGCCTGGATCGACCTCTTCCTCGCCGCCGTTGGGGGTTAGCCTGTGGGCCATCTTGGGGCTTAGATTAAGCAGGGCCCTGACCGCGCCTGACGTGTGGGCCCGGGCGCTCAGTTCGAGAACCTGACCGATCAGGACCAGAACCGTGATCGTAGCGGCTGCTTCGAAATAGACCGGAACCGACCCGTCCACCTGGCGAAGAGACGAAGGAAACAGGCTTGGCCAGAGGGCGGCGACAAGGCTGTAGAGCCACGTCACGCCGGTTCCCATCGCGATCAGGCTGAACATGTTCAGATGTCCTGATCGAAAGGATTGCCAGCCGCGTCCAAAAAAGCGCGCGCCGCCCCACAGGACGACGGGGGTGCTGAGCGCCAACCCTATCATGTTGGGCACCCAACTCGGCCAGGGCAGCCGGTGACCCAACACATGTCCCGTCATCTCGATCGCAACGAGGGGGACGGTCAAGGCAAGGCTCGGCCATAGACGAGACGTCATCTCTGTCAATTCCGGGGATGTGTCTGGCAAGGCGCTGACGGTCTCAGGGTCCAGCGCCATGCCGCAAAGGGGGCAGGGGCCGGGATGGGCCTGAACGATCTGCGGATGCATCGGACAGCGATAGAGGGTGCCTTGGGTCATGCTGAACCTTGGCACCTTGCTCCACGGCGGACCATGATGAGTCTCAGGCGGCGACCGGCTCCTGACGGCTGATGGCCGGATATCCGAAGGTGGCGCTATTCAACCGTAAAGCTAAAGGACCCGACCATCTCGTGGCCGCTCTCGGCGCGCCATTCGACGATATATTGGCCGGGCGAGAGGGTTCGGACCGGGATCGTCACCGTCTTGACCATGGTGGTGGGCAGGGTTGCGTTGAGCGGCACCCTTTGACCAGCTGCGGTTCGAAGCTGCACCGAGCGGAAGACCATAGCGTGGGACAGTGTCAGGGATAGATTCGGCGGCGAGCCCTTGACCTTGGCCCCGTCCGCCGGTGTCGAGGCATCGAGCGGCATGACCATCACATGGGCCATTCCGGGCTTGGCACCCATGGATGAGGACGGCATCTGCATCTTGGACATATCATGGCCCGCATGCGGGTCCTTTGCCTCTTGAGCCAGGGCCCCTGTCGCAACGAGGCTAGAGGTTAAGGCAAGGATAGCAAAGGATCGGTTCAAGCGGGTGCTCATGTCAGATGTCCAATCTTAAGCGGGTTTGCGGTGTGGGGTTCCGAAGTCAGGGTCTGTGCTGACCCGTTTGGCAACCGTATCTTTGGGCTGACGGTACCAGCCGGGATCACTGTAGTCACCGGGTCGGATGTCGTCGCGCACCTTTAGGACCGTGAACATGCCGCCCATTTCGAGATTTCCGAACGGCCCCTTGCCAGCCATCATGGGCAGGGTATTGGCCGGGCCTTGGTGACCTGCATCGGTGTGTTCTTGATGCTCCGCCATGCCGTTCTGGCCCATGGCCATATAGCCGGGCAGGATCTTTTGGATCCGCTCTTCGAGATCAGACTGATCAACCCCGGTTGGGTTGGGAATGTCGTGACCCATGGCGTTCATGGTGTGGTGGGACATGTGGCAGTGCAGGGCCCAGTCTCCGGGGATAGCGGTGAACTCAATATCGCGCATCTGACCGACACCGACCGTGGACGTCACTTCGCGCCGCCACTGAGATTGCGGCCAGCGGCCACCATCCGAGCCGGTTTCAACAAACTGGACCCCGTGCAGATGGACCGGATGGTTCCACATGGACAGGTTGCCAATCCGAATGCGAACCCGCTCGCCAGTCCGCGCGACCAAGGGCTCGATGGCCGGGAAGACCTTTGAGTTAAAGCTCCAAAGATCGAAATTGACCATCACCGAAGGGTCAGGACGCCAGGTGCCGGGATGCAGGGCCCAGTTATGCAGGATGAAACCATAGTCCCGATCAACGGGCACGGCTTCGCCTGCTTTGGGATGGATGATGAACAGACCCATCATGCCATAGGCCAGCTGGGTCATCTCGTCGGCATGGGGGTGGTACATATGGCTGCCATGCTGGCGCAGGGTGAACTCATAGACGAAGGTCTCACCCGGTAGGATGTGGGGCTGATTGAGCCCGCCGACGCCGTCCATGCCATTGGGCAAGATCAGGCCATGCCAATGGACGGTCGTATGTTCCTTGAGCCGGTTGGTGACAAAGATCCGAACCCGGTCGCCCTCGACCGCCTCAATGGTCGGGCCGGGCGTGCTGCCATTATAGCCCCAGCAGGTTGCCTCTGATCCGGGTGCGAAGCTGTGCTGGATTTCTTCGGCGACCAGATGGAACTCCTTGACGCCGTCCTTCATCCGCCAGGGCAGGGTCCAGCCGTTCAGGGTTCTGACCGGCTTGAACCGGCGATCCGAGGGGGCGTCAGCGGCATTGGCGCGGCTGACGGGGCCTGCGGTGGCAGCGAGGGCTGCGGTTCCAGTGGCCAGCATAATATCGCGGCGGCTGAGGGTCATGGTTGGCCTGCGTGATCGTGCTGGGTGATGGGCGCGGAACCTGACGGCTCTAGAATATCGGACGCGCTGGGTCCCGTCTCCAGACTGTCTGGTGTGCTGGGCAGTCTTGTGCCAACCCAACGGGTCAGCTCCACCCGCGCGAGCCAAAAGTCGCGTAC
>JBEGOG010000032.1:0-10342 GCA_041182125.1 Pseudomonadota bacterium | reverse complement strand
GAAGATGACTTGGCCCTGTTCGGCGAGGGCGAGCTTTAGGGTGACATCGTCCACATGGGGATGGCCGTCGCGGTCGCCGCCAATCCAAGACCCCAAGCCCACCACCAGAGGGAAGGGGGCCTGTTCAGGCAAATCACGGTCCCAATCTCCATAGAGCCGAACCAGGGCCGGTAAAATCGCCCGGCGCACAAAGCCCAACGTATTGTCGATCTCATCACTGACCGTAATGCGGTCTGGGCGATGAAGGCGGGTCTTCCAAAGAAGGGCGACAGCACGGAACAGTTCATCCTGCGTCCAAAGGTCAAGTGTGCGCGGCAGGCTATGGCGGCGCAGGCCCAAGATACGGGCGACCTCAAATTCGCGGTCGACCACGGATGCGCGGCGCATCTCTGTGGGGTGCGCGGTCAGGGGTGCGCGGTCAGCACGGGGGTCAGACGCATTGTGTCCAACACGGACTGGATATCAGTCTCTGAAACGCCCTCGTTCTGTTTTAGGGCTATGGCTCCGGTTAAGGTCGCGGGCAGGCCGCCGGACTGTCCATCATCCAACTGCCGACGGCCTGCAACATCTTCGGCAATGTTGGTGAGGGTCGATAGACAGGCCAGCGCCCGAACAAGATAGACCGCCTCATCGGCCGAAAGGCTCGACAGGTCACCGGCCTCATTGCCGACGTCCCTTGCCCGTTGAACACCCTGCTGACGCGCTTCACCATCCAGATAGGCGAGGGCCTCGTTGAATAGGCGCTCGAGAAGCCGGACATTCTGCGCCACCCGGCGCGTGGTCGACTCATCGAAGGTCATCTTTTTGCTCTCCTGTAAGCTTTCGCGCAGCTTAGCTTGAATCATGTAAAAACCCTTGTACGGGTCAATAGTGACGTGACCGATGGGAGAATAGGACGATGGAAGAGCTTTGGCGCTTGGGAGAAGAGGCCGGTCAGCGGCTTAAGGATCGCAAACAGACCATCGCGGTTGCAGAATCATCGTCCGGCGGCCTTCTGTCGGCGGCCCTGTTGGCGGTCCCGGGCGCTTCGGCCTACTTTCTGAGCGGCGCTGTGGTCTATACGGGCCGCGCGCGGCGCAAACTTATGGCGCTCGAAGCCGATGCGGTGGAAGGCATGCGCTCGTCCAGTGAACCCTATGCCCTATTGCTGGCGCGCACGGCAAAGGAACGGTTTCGCACCGATTGGGGCCTGTCGGAGACCGGGGCCGCTGGGCCGACGGGCAATCCGTACGGCGATGCGGCGGGACATAGCTGCATCGCGGTCAGCGGACCTGTAGAGCGGGTCTTAACCCTTGAGACGGGGAGCCCGGATCGGCGAGCCAATATGCAGGCCTTTGCCGAAGAAGCCTTGCGGGCGCTCATCGCAGCCTTGGATGCTCAGGCCTAGGGTTAGGCCGCATATTGACCTGCAGGGCGGTCCAGAACCCGCAGGATTTCGCCTTCGCGTTCATTCCATATGATGCTGACCCCAAGGGCGCGGTCCAACTGGTTGCCCAGAGCCGACCGCACCTGAATATCCCCAAGCCGCTTGGGACTGATCCGCATGAGCGTGCGACCACAGCCGAGGTCTTCATGAAGGTCGGCATGGCGTAAGACTGCGTCAATGATCGCCCCGGTAAGCGGAGACCTGACCGAGGTTGCAGCCTTGGCGGGACGGTAGGTCGAGGCGAAGCGCTTATAGGGGGCCATAGGGGGCGTCCTTGAGGTCAAGTGGTCTGGTCTTGACCTTGTGCACCGCATGTGCGTCAAATTCGGTCGTATCTTTCGGAGCAACCCATGCGACACGATAAGGCCCAGCGTCTCTTGACCCTTGCCAGGATGTTGGCGGGAACGGCCGAAGGCTTGACGCTGGATGAGATGGCGTCCCGGCTTGAGGTTGGTCGCCGCACGGTGGAACGCATGCGCGATGCCGTGCGTGAAGTGTTCCCGCAGATGGAAGATATTGATGATCCGCCAACCCGCCGGTTTCGCATTCCCTCTGGCCTAGACGGTCTTTTCCAGGCTCCGACGGCCGAAGAGCTGGCGGCGCTTCGGACCGCGTCGGAAGCGCTCAGCAGTTCTGGTGCCCAAAATCGGGCTGGCGCGCTCGCCACCTTGGAAGCCAAGCTGATGGCCTCGATGCGACCGGGCGTTCGCCGCCGTCTGGCTCCCGATGTTGAAGCTCTGCTTCAGGCCGAAACCATCGCGGTTCAGGCGGGACCGCGGCCCTTTGAAGAGGATGATGTGCTGGCGCGTGTGCGCGAGGCCATCAAGTCCATGCGCGCCCTTCGGCTTCGATATGACGGCGGTAGCACACCGGGCCGGATGCGCGAGGTGGTGCCCTTTGGTCTTCTTTTTGGTCGCAGCAACTATCTGGTCGCGGCTGAGTTGGCCCAGGGTCAACCGGTCGGGCCTCCGCGCAATTGGCGGCTCGACCGCATGGGTCAGATCGAGGTCCTTGATGTGCCCGCCAGTCCGCCGGAAGACTTCTCCTTGCAGGACTATGCTGACCAGAGCTTTGGCATCTATCAGGACGATGTTGAGGATGTGGTCCTCAAGATCTTGCCGCATGGCGCAGAAGATGCGCTGCGCTGGCGGTTTCATAGTCATCAGAGCGTGACCCATGAGCCTGATGGCTCAGTGACCATCGCCTTTCGGGCCAGCGGCATGACCGAACTGTCTTGGCACCTGTTCAGTTGGGGCGACAAGATCCGGATTCTTGCGCCCGACCGGTTGCGCGAGGTCTTAGCCGAGCAACTAAAACTGGCGGCGGTGGCCCTGACGTCAGAGGGCGGCGTCCGAAATTGACGTAAGATGCCTTCACAAGGGTTTTCGTTCACACGGAGACCCGCTTATGTTTGACCTCACGCTTAATCGTCCAAGCCTTGCTTCTGATCTGTTGGGCCTTAGCCGCCGCCTCTACGGCAGCTTGCGCTACGGGCTCGTTCTGTTGGTTTGGTTGGGCCTATTTCTCGTCAGGCCGCGTCTGGCCATTGCGGCCTTCAAACATCGCCGGCTGGGCTCACCCATTCCCAGGATGCGAAGCCGCCGCACTATTGGCCATTGAGGCTTGCCTATCCTATAGCTGCTCTGGCCAAAGACCGACGTCACCGGCGAGAGCATCAAGGACCCTTTCATGAAACGCCCCCTAGCCGGTGTCCGTATCCTCGCTGTCGAGCTCTATGGGGCAGGCCCCTATGGTACCCAGTTGATGGCAGAACTGGGCGCTGAGGTCGTTAAGATCGAGGCCCCTTCGATGGGCGGCGATGTGAGCCGCTCGGTCGGACCCTATTTTCTAGGGGAGGGGGACACGGCCTTCTTTCAGACCTTCTCGCGGTCCAAGTCCTCACTGGCCCTTGAACTCAAGACCCCTGAGGGCCGCGCGATCTTTGAAAAGCTGGTCGCGGGTGCTGATGCGGTCGTGAATAACCTACGCGGTGATAAGCCAGGCAAGCTGGGTCTGACCTATGAGGATCTAAAGACCCTCAAGCCGTCGATCGTCTGCGCCCATCTGTCGGCCTATGGCCGTAACAATAGCCGCGCCAACTGGCCGGGCTATGACTATCTGATGCAGGCCGAAAGCGGCATGATGAGCTTGACCGGTGAGCCTGACGCGCCGCCGACAAGGCTTGGTCTGTCCATGGTCGATTTTATGACCGGTTCGGTCTTTGCGCTCGGGATTGTTTCCGCGATCTTGAATGCCCGAAGCACCGGTGAAGGCTGCGACGTGGACGTATCACTGTTTGACGTGGCCCTTCACCAAACCTCCTATCCGGCCGTTTGGGCCATGAATGAAGGCTATGAGCCTGAACGTCTGCCGCGCGGTGCCCATCCCTCTATCGCGCCGTCGCAACTGGTCCGCACCGCCGATGGCTGGGGCCTCTTAATGTGCCAGACGCCCAAGTTCTGGAGCCTGTTCTGTGCGCTCACAGGCCGGAGCGATCTGGCGGCTGATCCTCGATTTATTGATATCCCGGCCCGCCGTGCCCATCTGGCTGACCTGACACAGGCCCTAGACGACCTCTTTATGACCCGCAAGGCGCAAGACTGGAGCGATCTGTTCGCCGGTCAGGTGCCGTTTGCGCCGGTTAAGGATCTGAAGTCGGCCTTAGAGAACCCCTTTGTGGCCGAGGTGGGGATGAGGGATATTGTCGATCACCCCGCCAAACCAAACGGCCTGCACATGTTGGCCAGCCCCGTGATGATCAACGGTGAGCGGATGGCCGGTCATCGTGCCCCGACCTTGGGCGAGCAGACCGAGGCTATTTTGGCAGGGTTGAAAGCCTCCGAAAAAGGCGAACCGCTCTAGACCTTATCGGCATAGATCATTCGCCCGCGCCCAAGGCGCGTCAGGACCTGCTCCAAATCGGTTTGAGCCACGGCAAAGCAGCCTTCGCTTCGCCCTAACTTGCCGGTGTCACGCACCATCGATGGGCTGACATACCAAGCGGCATGAACGACAATGGCGCGCGGCTTGGCATTGTTGTTCGTAGGGTCCAGCCCGGTGAGGCGCAAGGATCTGCCGTGTTTGCCCGTATATATATCGTCGGTGACATAGGCTCCCGGCGACGAGGCGTAGGAGCCTTCCGTATTGCTAAACCGTTTAAGCCATCCTGAATGGTCAGGGTCTGATCCGCGGCCATGGGCCACCAGCAGAGTCTGGACCTGCCCTGAATTCAAATCCAGCAGATGGAACCGGGGCGTTGCCGAGGCTCTGGAAAAATCAACAATGCCCATAAGATCGGTATTCTTGACCTGCGCCTGATGACGAACCATGGCCGCAAGGGCTCGCTGTCTTAGCGCGGAGGGAATAGGGTTGTTGAGTGGAGCGCTTTGGGCGACCGATCCGCAGACCAGTCCCATCATAGGCGCGGCAAACAGGGCTCTGCGTGTTAACTTTAGGCACTTATTGGGCATTCAGACATCGCTCCAAACCGATTATGTGCCCCCCGGCGAACCCTCCCATAACCGCTCCAACAATCGAGGTCACGCCTTCATTTCAAGGGGTTGTGGCGATCCAAGGCCCTCGCCCATCGGTCGTCTAAACCATAGATATCATGGCGAAAGTTGATCACTCCCGCCGGATCGACCCACGCGGTCCAATAGGCCAAAAGGATGGTAACGGGCGATTGCAAATGTAAGGTTTGGGACGTCGTCGTTTCCAGCACAGCGTCTGTTTTGTCGCTGGTCCAGCCGCTCTTATCATCGGCTAGAAGGCGGTTGGCCAGTTCAAGGGGCCTTTCCAGTCGCACACACCCAGAGCTGAAGGCGCGCGCTGGACTGGAAAACAGGCTCTTGGCGGGGGTGTCGTGCAAAAATACGGAATAGGCGTTGGGAAAGAGAAACTTTACCCGTCCCATCGCATTGTCAGGACCCGGTGCCTGTTGGAGGCGATAGGGTAGGGGGCCCGTCCAATTAATGCGGCGAGGGTCGATTGGTTGTCCTTTCTGGTCCGTCACCGACAGTCCGCGCTGGGTTATATAGCCGGGATCCTTCGCAGCCGCCGGGGCAATGTCTTCTTTCAGAATGGTTGGGGGGACGGTCCAGATCGGATTGAGGACGATCTGGTCGATCGCCGATCGCAATTGCGGCGTCTGACGAAAGGGCTTGCCCACCTGAACCCGTGATTGCCAGACAATGGTGTGGTTTTCGACCAGATAGGCCTCGAACCCTGCAATATTGATGATCACATATTTTGGAGGTAGGTCCGCCAGCAGAGACCTTGTCCGATCCATATTGATCCGAATCTGCTGGATTCGCTGCGCAACGGGGCGGTTCAGCTCAGTCACGACTTGAGAGGTCACTAGGCCGGTTGGTGCCAATCCCATGCGCCTTTGAAAGCCAGTGACCGCCTGTTTCAAGATCTCGTCAAAGAGATTTGGATCGGGTCTTTGGGATGTCAGTTCGCCCGTAACCGCCAATCTTGCCGCAACCTGCGCAACCCTTGGATCGCGCATACCGACCGAAAGGGTCGCCCCCTTGCTCACCACGGGCCAGCCACCGGCTGCCTCGATTTTGCGAAGACGAGACAGTTCTAAGACGAGCGACCGATAGAGGGGATCGACGGGTGCGACCGCTTCAATGGCTTTGGATAGGTTCTCAGCACCAGAGGCATAGGTGATCAGCGCCCGGTCGGCGGGTGCCGGACGATTGAGACTATAGCGCTCTGGGTTGACCTTGCCGCGATGCATGTGGGTGACGAGCAAGGCAAGGGCCGCGTTGGCCGCACGGTCGCGCTCGGGTCCCGGACGACTACTGAGCCGAATAAGGTCACCGATATAGTAATCTTCTGGGCTAAGCCCGTGATGGCTCGCCCCCTCGACAGCCACCTGCAAGGCTCTGAAGCGGGCCTCATCATCCCAAACTGGCTCGCCCCAAGCTGCGCCAAGACCGTGAGCCACCAGAACCGCCGCGATTAGCAATGACCTGACGGGGTTCAAGATGATTTCTCCAAGCGCCTTGCGGACTAGGAGGTCTGCGTCATCGAATGGGAACCGTCATTGCGAAAAGTTGGACGAAGCCGATTTGTTCAGTTTGACGAGGCGAGGGCGCGCAACTGTCTTTGACGATGGAGGAAATAGAATCCTGCGCCTGAAACCAGGACAGCGCCAACAAGGCTCGTTGCATAGGCCGCTTGAATAAAGAATTGCAGCCAATCGAGGTTTACGCCTCCAAAATTGCGCCACAGGAGCAGGACGACACTGCCGACATAGCCGGACGAGTCGGCAACATAGATCAAGAAGCCTGCCGTTCCGACCTGCCCGCTGACCGCCACAAGGCGGTCGAACAGCATGGCGTTAAAGGGCGTGTAGCCCATATAGAGCCCAGCGCCCGCCAAGATCATCCAGGTTAGGGGCGATAAGAGTCCCGCTTGGAAGGCCCATGTCGACAGGCCGAGCAGGATAAATCCGGCAATGATCAGGGCATGAATGACCAACAGGGCCTTGAGATTGTCGCGCACGGTCATCACCGCGCCCAAGGCGACAAGAGAAATGATGGCGACTGGAAGTTCACTGGCACTAAAGACGCTTGCCGTCTTACCAAACCCGAGTGCCGTCCAGATTTCAGCGGCGAAATTATCGCGGAAATCTCGAAATGCCGTCAGCATCACATAGGATAAGACCAACAGGATCAAACCCGGGGCATATTGCCTTAGGAAGGCCGAGCGTTCAGCCCCATTCATCGGCGCGCGCGCTGTGCGCTGAATCTGATCCTCGACGGAGGGCTGTGGCAGCAGGCTTAAGACCCAGACCGAAACGGCCAGCAGCGGCATAAAGACCAGACCCACAGCGGCCGGCATCCAATATGGGCTGACATGGCCCGACGTCATCATCATGACACCGATGGACTTAACCACCCCTGATGACAGGATGAAGCTGGAACAGAGCATGGCCCCCAGCACTTCAGAGACCCTTCGGCCCTCCATAAAGCCAAAGACCAATCCAAAAATCATGCCCAGCGGCAGGCCATTGAAGAAGAGGGCGGCCACATTCCAAGGGGCCGGTACCAGAGCAAAGGCCACCAGAGCTAACCAAGACAGGCCAATCAAGATCAGGATCGCGCCTGCTCTGCGCAGGGGGTCCATTTCTGCAATGACCTTGATGCCGATCATCTTGGACAGGGCGTAACCTGCGACCTGCGCCAACACTAAGGCAATCTTGTAATCGAGTACAAAGGTCCAGCCATCGACCGCCTCAAAGGTCGCCGCCGAGAACGGCTTGCGAAAGGCATACATGGAAAAATAGGCACAAAAGCCGGCCAGTCCAGCGACCAAGGTGAAGACAATCGGGTTGGCTTGAACCAAATATTGCCTAAGCCGCGCGTTGAATGAGGGGTTACTCAAGGTCTAGGTCTCCGGCCAGAATTTGCAGCGCGCGATCGGGCTGTTCGGCCTCTAATGCCAAGCTGTAGCGTTTCCATGACAGTGACGCCGCAGGAAGCTTAGGTTTGTCATAGTTCTGCGTTAAATACAGCCACGTAAGAATCGAAACTGCTGCTGTTTGCCAACTGCCTGTTGAAAGTCGTGCCCATGTCTGGAGCCTATGATCTTGCTGTTGTGGGTTCTGGTATTGTTGGGCTGGCCTGCGCCCTAGCCGCCGCGCGTCGGGGCAAGCGGGTCGTGGTCATTGACCGCGATGCCCAGGCCAATGGGGCCTCGGTGCGAAATTTCGGATTTATCACCATTACCGGACAAGAACGCGGGGATATGTGGGCCCGGGCCAAGCGCTCGCGCGACGTTTGGGTTGAGGTGGCCGGTGCCGCCGGGATCGATCTGATCCATCGCGGGCTAGTGATGGCCGTGCGCCGTCCTGAGAGCATGGTCTTGCTCGACGCCTTTCTTGAAACCGAAATGGGCGAGGGCTGCAAGATCTTGGACACCAAAGCGCTTCAGGCCGATCACGGGCATCTGGCTGGGTCCGAGCTTTTGGGCGGTCTTTGGAGTCCTCACGAGGTGCGGGTCGAATCGCGCCAAGCCATTCCCGCCGTGGCCGCGTGGTTGGCTGAGCGGCACGGCGTAACCTTCCTGCGTCAGACCGCTGTCGTTGGGGTCGAGACCGGCAAGGTCTTTACGACGACTGGCGTGATCGAGGCCGACGGCGTGGCGGTCTGTCCCGGCGATGACCTGATCAGCCTCTTTCCCGAGCGGGTCGCGGCCTATGGGGTGACCCGCTGCAAACTCCAGATGCTTCGGCTAGCCGATCCGGGCTTTAGACTGTCGGGCGCGGTCATGTCTGATTTGGGCCTTGTGCGCTATGCCGGTTATGCCGCCTTGCCTCAGGCCCAGCCTGTGCGCGCGCGGTTGGAGGCCGAGCAGCCCGCTCAACTGGCCAATGGCATTCACCTGATTGTGGTGCAGAGCGCAGATGGAAGTCTGGTCGTCGGTGATAGCCATCACTACGGTCCAACACCCGATCCCTTCGCCTCCGAAGCGGTCGATCAGTTGATTCTCGATGAATATGAGGCGGTGTTTGGTCGGGCCGCTCCGCCTGTGCAGGAGCGCTGGACCGGAACCTATGCGTCGGCATCGGACCGCACCGTGCTGATTGACCAGCCGTGCCAAGATGTGCGCCTGGTCATGGTCACGACCGGGGCAGGGGCCTCCACTGGCTTTGCCTTGGGCGAAGAGGTGGTCAATGAATTGTTTGGTAAGGATAAGGCCCCATGAGCCCGCAAGGTTTGAACGACTTTGATCTGGTGATTTTTGACTGGGCAGGGACCATGGTCGACTTTGGGTGCCGCGCGCCAATCGAAGCCCTTGTCACCGCCTTTGCCAGCCGAGGCGTAGCGCTCGATGAGGCCGCCGCGCGCGTGGATATGGGCAAGGCGAAAGCGGACCATGTCCGGGCTCTGCTGGCGCGGCCTGATGTGGCGCAGGACTGGCGTGCTGCCACAGGTGCCTTGCCGGTTGAGGCCGATGTCGACAGCCTGATGGTCGATCTTGGTCCCTTGATGACAGAAGCGGCGGGCCGCGCAGCGCAACTGATTCCGGGTGCGGCCAAGGTTGCTGCCGATCTGCGGGCCGCAGGGCTGAAGGTCGCGTCATCTACGGGCTATACGCGCGACATGATGCAGCCCGTTCTGATCCGAGCCGCAGAGCAAGGTTATGCGCCCGACCATCTGGTCTGCGCCGGAGAAACTCCGCAAGGGAGGCCCTCGCCCCTCATGGTCTACAAGACCTGCGCTGAACTGGGCGTTTGGCCCCTGTCGCGCGTCATCAAGGTCGACGACGCCGAGGCCGGTATTTCTGAGGGCCGCGCGGCAGGCTGTTTCACCATCGGTTTGGCAGCCTCTGGCAATGGTATTGGTCTGTCGCTGGAGGCCTATCAGGCCCTCGACCCCACTGATCGCGACGACCGCCTGGCGAAAGTCCGTGCCAGCCTGATGGCGGCCGGCGCAGATCTGGTTATTGATAGCGTTGATGATTTGATTGGGGCTTTGCAGAATCGAAAGTCCTAAGCAGTCTGACCCCCAGCCGTCTTATGGCCTAGGACCTCTTGATGCCCATCCGAACCTCCTCTTGATGCCCATCCGAACCTTCCTTGAGCCATCGCGTTCTATAGACATCATCCATGAGACGGACGTCTTGGTGGTTGGATCGGGGCCGGGAGGACTTGCGGCGGCCTTGGCCTGTGCCCGCGCTGGCGTGCAGACGACGCTTTTGGAGCGCTATGGCTGTTTTGGTGGCAATATCACTCAGGTCGGCGTTGAGGGTTTTGCGTGGTATCGCCACCCTCAGACCATCGACAGTGAAGGCATAGGCCGCGAGTTCGAAGAGCGCGCCAAGACCATGGGCGCGGCCATGCCAGAACCTCAATCCATCAGTCACTCTTTGGATGCCGAGGCCTTTAAATATGTGGCCGAT